>NZ_JBAMDC010000078.1:0-22177 GCF_036961605.1 Streptomyces sp. KLMMK | reverse complement strand
CCGGGCCGCACTCGGGCGCCCCGACGGGCGAGGAAGCGTTCACCGGCTCAGGCACGTGCTCGCCGTTCCGCGCCGCGTGCGACCTGCGCCCAGCCGAGGAGTATCGCGCCCGCGGCGCCGACCGCCAGATCGGTCCACTGCGGAAGTCCTGCGCCCCTGAGGAGGCCGGCCACGCCGAAGCTGGTGTTCCACAGCGCCTCGGTGAGGGCCGACCCGAAGCCCTGCACGAACAGGATCACCCCCAGGAGCCAACGGGTGCGCCGCCAACTGCTCTGACGGTGTGGCCTCGTGCGCGTCACGGTCATGCCGTTTCCTCCGGTCGCCGGGCAAGGGATTCGAAACGATGGATTCGATACGCTCGTATCGATACGAAAGTATCACTAGAATCGGCAGCATGCCCAGACAGGTGGATTACGACAGCCGGCGGCGTCAGATCGTGGCGGCGGCCTTCGCCCTCGTCAGCGAACAAGGGCTCGAGGGGATGACCATGCGCGACGTCGCGGCCCGGGCCGGCGTCTCGGTCGGCGCCGTACAGCGCTGCTTCCCCAGCAAGGAAGAGATGATGGTCTCCGTCGTGGAGGACATGAACGAGCGGGTCAGCGCGCGCATACGGGACCGGATCGCGGACTCCCCCGACCCGGACTCGGCCGCGACGATGCTGCAGCACACACTCGCCGGCATCATGCCGCACGACGAACCGACCCTGGCGGAGTCCCGGGCCTGGCTCGCCTTCGCCGCCCACGCGGCCGTCACCCCCACCCTGGCAGCCGTCCAGCGCAAACAGTACGAGGGGCTTGCGGAGCTCATCACCCTGCTGCTCCGCACGGCGCAGGCGTCCGGAGACGTCCGCTCCGACGCCGATACCGATGGGGAGGCGGACGCCTTGATCGCCCTCGCCGACGGACTCGGCATGCAGATCCTGATGGGCCGCCGCACCCCCGACTCCGCCCTGGCGATGCTCGACCGACGGCTCGCCACGCTCCGGACCGCGCAGTGACCCGAGGCAACGCCCCGCTGCACGAACCCCTACCCGACCGGGAGGTCCCGACATGACCAGCAAGTTCACCGAGCTCGCGATCGACTGCGCCGATCCCCACGCTCTCGCCCGGTTCTGGTGCGCGGTCCTCGGCTACGAGGTGCAGGAGCAGGACGAGGACGAAGCCGACGGGGTCGTCACCATCGGCTCCCCTGCAGTGCCCGAGGGCAGGAACCACATCGGCCCGGTGCCACCGGTGTTGACCTTCGCACGCGTACCCGAGGGCAAAACCGTCAAGAACAGGCTCCACCTCGACGTCAACCCGACCGACAGGGAGCAGGACGAAGAAGTCCGCCGCCTGCTCGACCTGGGTGCTCGATACGCCGACGTCGGCCAAGGCGATGAGCGCTGGGTCGTCCTTGCCGACCCGGAGGGGAACGAGTTCTGCGTCCTTGCGGACCGCCGCCCCTGATACGGCCTCCTCCAGAATTCCGTCTCTCGGTTACGGGCCCTCAGGCGGCTTTGGCGACCAGCTGGTCGGCGAGCTTGCACAGGCGGCGGACCGTGCGGTCCTCCATGGCCACGGGCGCGGCCGGAGAGAGCGCGGTGCGGTCGTAATACGCCCCCGGGATGACCTCGGTCGCCGGGTCGCACAGGCGCGCAACGCGCTGCGCGCCCTCGACGGCGGAGTCGCCCTCGTGCGCGTAGAGCGGGAGCAGGGCGGTGTCGCAGATGCCGGGGTGGACGCTGACGGAGGTCCAGGGCGCCTTTTCGCGGGTGGAGATCGTCAGGGCGAGCTGGGACTGGGCGTACGCGGCGAGGCGGGAGTAGCGCTTGGCGCGGTGGGGGTCGTTCCAGGCGATGGAGGCCGTGCGGTGCATGGCGGAGGAGACGTTGACGACGCGGCTGCCGGGCCGGGCGGACAGCGGGCCGGACAGCTCGTGGGTGAGGAGGTAGGCGGCCAGGAAGTTCACCTGGAGGGAGAGTTCGTTGCCGTCCGCGGTCATGGTGCGGCGCTCGGGAGCGGCGACGGCCGCGTTGTTGACCAGGACGTCCAGGGCGGGGTGCCCGTCGGCGATCCGGGCGGCCATGCTCCGTACCTCGTCGAGGCGGGAGAAGTCCGCGACGGCCAGGCACAGGCGCGAAGCGTCGGCACCGGCGGCCACCAGCCGGCTGACGGCGTTCTGCCCGGAAACCACGTCCGGAGCGTGCACGATGACGGTGCAGCCCCGGCCTTCGAGCAATCGGGCGGTCTCCCAGCCGATGCCGGAGGTGGCGCCGGTGACCAGCACGGTCCGGGAGGCGGGCGAGACAGAAGACATGGTAATCCACTCCGGGATATGGGCAAGCGCGACGGCGCTCCACCAGGCGGCGGGGCCGTCGTGCGAACGGTAAGGCGGCACCGGCGCTCGGGGAGCGCCGGTGGGCAGGTAGAAGAGAGGTGCGTGGCAGTGCTGCTCAGAGCACCGCGTTCACCGCACCGGCAGCGAACAGCGCGCAGGACTCGGCGCCGCCGTATGAGGCGGTCGGTCGTCGTGGCGCAAAGAGCTGTTCACGTCATCCAGTCAACGAGGCCGCCGCCCCGGGTTCAACCGGCATCGCGCTTTCCTGATGCCTTCCTGATGCGGGGCCGCCCCGGTGAGAACGCCGACGGGGCGGCGTACGCCGACGCGATGCCGGAGTGCGCCGCCCTCGGGCGGGACGAGTTGCGGGAGACGGACCCGCGCGGTCGTCGCGTCCCGGTTACCTCGGATCGCGGTTGAAAACCGCCTTCGACCAGAAGTAGCCGAGCGCGGAGAGAGCGAGGCACCAGGCGACCGCGAGCCACCCGTTGTTGCCGATCTCGGTGCCGAGCAGCAGACCGCGCAGGGTCTCGATGGCCGGCGTGAACGGCTGGTACTCGGCGATCGGCTGGAACCAGCCCGGCATCGCGTCGACCGGGACGAAGGCGCTGGAGATGAGCGGGAGGACGATCAGCGGCAGCGCGTTGTTGCTGGCCGCCTCGGCGTTCGGGCTGACCATGCCCATCCCGACCGCGATCCAGGTGAGCGCCAGGGCGACCAGCGCCATCAGCCCGAACGCCGCCAGCCACTCCAGGGCCGTGGCGTTCGTGGACCGGAAGCCGATGGCCACGGCGACGGCGCCCACGAGGGCCACGCTGGCGACCGACTGCAGCACGCTGCCGATGACGTGCCCGATGAGCACCGAGCCGCGGTGGATCGCCATGGTGCGGAAGCGGGCGATGATGCCCTCGGTCATGTCGTTGGAGACGGACACCGCGGTGCCGACCACGGTGCCTCCGATGGTCATCATCAGGATGCCCGGCACGACGTAGGCGATGTACTCGGAGCGGTCGGCGCCGCCGCCCATGCCCGCACTCATCACGTCACCGAAGATGTAGACGAAGAGCAGCAGCAGGACGATCGGCGTCAGCAGCAGGTTCAGGGTGAGGGACGGGTAGCGCCGTGCGTGCAGGAGGTTGCGGCGCAGCATCGTGGACGAGTCGCGCAGGGCGAGGGACAGGGAGCTCATCGGACAGCCTCCTTCGGCTGGTTGGGCTGGTTGGACTGGTTGGACTGGTCGAGGCGGCTGGCCTGGCTCGGTCGGCTCGGCTGGTCGGAGCCGGTGAGGGCGAAGAAGACGTCGTCGAGGTCGGGGGTGTGCACGGTCAGCTCGTCCGCCTCGATGCCGGCGGAGTCCAGCCAGTCGAGGATGGAGCGCAGCTCGCGCTGGCTGCCGTCGCTGGGGATGTGCAGCGACAGCGCCTCGTCGTCCCGGCTGACCTCGCGCAGCGCGGAGGCGGCGGACTGGTAGGTGACCGGGTCGGAGAACCGCAGCCGCACGTGCCCGCCCGGGATGAGCCGCTTCAGCTCCTCCGCGGTGCCCTCGGCGGCGATCTTGCCGTCGTTCAGCACCGCGATGCGGTCGGCGAGCTCGTCGGCCTCCTCCAGGTACTGGGTGGTGAGGAAGACCGTCGCCCCCTCGGAGACCAGCTCGCGGATGATGCCCCACATGTTGTGGCGGGAGCGCGGGTCGAGGCCGGTGGTCGGCTCGTCGAGGAAGATGATCCGCGGTTTGCCGACCAGGGTCATGGCGATGTCGAGGCGGCGCTTCATGCCGCCGGAGTAGGTGGAGGCGGGCTTCTTCGCCGCCTCCACCAGGTCGAAGCGCTCCAGCAGCTCGGCCGCGACCCGCCGCCCCTCACGCTTGGACAGGTGGTGCAGATCCGCCATGAGGAGCATGTTCTCCTCACCGGTGATCAGCCCGTCGACGGCGGAGAACTGCCCGGTGACGCCGATCGCGGCGCGTACCCCGTCCGGTGACTTGGCGATGTCGTGGCCCGCGACCTGGACCTGCCCGCCGTCGGCGGTGATGAGCGTGGAGAGGATCTTCACGACGGTGGTCTTGCCGGCGCCGTTGGGCCCGAGCAGCGCGAAGACCGAGCCGGCCGGGATGCGCAGGTCGATGCCGTCGAGGACGCTCTTGTCGCCGTACGACTTGCGCAGACCGATGGCGGAGACGGCGGCGGGCAACGCGTGACCGTCGGTCCACCCAGGGGTGGGCATGGGCATGACAGGAGAAGGCATGGGGCCCTCCGTTCGAAGGCTGGAGTGAGTGGGGATGAGGACGGGGCCGCTTGAGGATGTGGTGCCGCTCAGGCCTTGGCGCGGAGGACGTCGATGTTGCCGTACCGGGTGCGGGCGCGGACCTCGACGGTGTCCTCGGTCTTCTCCGGGGCCTCGGAGGCGGTGAGCGTGTTGCGCACCTGACCGGAGGCCGAGTGGACGTCGAGCCAGGCGGCGGCGCCCTCGCGGATGCCGACCTCGATGGCACCGTAGGAGGTCTCCAACTGGAGGATCCCGCGGGCCGCTTCACCCACGCGCACGGTGCCGTGGGCGGTGGCGGCGGTGACCGAGGCTTCGGCGCGCGCGATGACGATGTCGCCGTTGGCGCCGCGCACCCGCAGGTCGCCGCCCGCGGCGCCGACGGTCGTGGTGCCGTGCGAGTTCTTCAGGACGGCCGGGCCGTCGACGGTGCCGACGCGCAGGCTGCCGGTGCTGGTGCTGATCTCGGCCGTGCCCTCGACGCGGTCCACGGTGATCGAGCCGTGGGAGGCGGTCAGCGTCAGCGGGCCGGTGGCGTCGAGGCGGACATCGCCGGACGAGGTCCTCACGCTGACCTCGCCGAGCCGGCCCTCGCCGAGCACTTGGGCCCAGGCGCCCGTCACGTCGACGTGCGAGCCCGTGGGCAGTTCGACCGTCACGTCGACGATGCCGGGGCGGCCGAGGCCGAGCAGATTGCCCTTGGGCGTCCTGACGGTCAGGACGCCGCCCGCGTAGGTGACCTCGGTCTGGTCGGCCGTCCGCACGTCCCGGTCCTTCTTCGGGTCGCGGGGCAGCACCTCGACGACGGTGTCGAAGCGGGCGCCTGCGGTGAACCGGATGGAACCGGCCTCCACGTGTGCCGTGGCCGAGATCGGTTCGGGAGTGTCGAAAGAAGGCATGGCTGTCCCGTCCTCTTGAGTCTTTGGGATGTCCCTGCTGGTGGGACGTGGTGTGAGTGGTGCGGTGGGGTGGTGCGGTGGGGCGGTGCGGTGAGTTGCTGCGTTGGTGCGGGTGAAGTACTGCGGGCGCAGGGCGGGGGCGGCTAGCGCACCCAGCCCGTGATGTTCTGCCCGACGGCCTGGGTCTTCTCCGTCGTACGCGGCCGGGTGCCGCCGTCGACCGCGGCCGACACGGTGCGCACCAGCCACGCGTTGACCGACAGGCCCTCGCGGCTCGCGGCCTCCTCGGCGCGGGCCTTGAGATGGGCCGGCAGCCGCAGGTTGACGCGGGCGGTACCGCCCTCGTCACCGTCGGCCGGGGTAGGCGTCCTGAACAGTTCGAGGGGCGCGGCCGGCTCGGCGGGGGCGCCGCCGTCGGTGGGCCGCAGGGTCACCACGAAGTCGGGGTCCAGCCCGCGCAGCCGTATGTCGACCGAGCCGGGGGCGAGCTCGCGGGTGATCTCGTCCATCGCGGCGGAGAGCACGTTGAGCATGGTCAGACGGGTCGCCGACTCCAGAGGAGCCGTGAGCCGCTCGGCCAGCTCGCGAGCGTCTTCCCCACCGGCCTCGGCGGCCACCGCGAGTTCGCGGCGGAGGGTGTCGACGTACGGGGTGAGGTCCATGACGTCATCATGGCAGCGCTATGGCGCCACGCGCAAGTCCGAGTGGCGCCTTAGGTGTGCGGGGCCGGCAGCTGAGCGCCCTGAGCTGCGGAAAGAGAAAGGATCCAGGCCGGGATATTGCAGCGGCATCCGCACTCATGCGCTCTAGGGAGGGTGGAGTGGCGCCACGCGTAGCCATGTGGCACCAGACGACACCATCCGGCGCCACCCTGCACCATGTGGCGCCATGCGGTGCCCTGAGATGGCGGAGCGGAACTGCAACAGGGGCAGCCCGCGCACCCAGGGGCTGGGCGGCGCCTGGACGGGGCGGGTGCGAACCAGTGCCGGACGCCGGGCTCGCGGAAACGTCGCCGGTCGGCGGTCAACCGCCGGCCCTCAGGGAGCCGGCCGCCGGATACCGCCGGTGGCGGGCGCGCGCACCGGGATGGGGACGCGACGTCAGTCGTCGATCGCCTGGTAGAGCGTGGTCCAGAAGTCGTGGATGAGCCGTGACGAATCCGCAGTGCTCATCCCGGTCTGGGTGAGCAGGATTCCGGTGAGCTGGTGGTCCGGGTCGGCGTACGTCGTGGTGCCGGTTCCGCCGTCCCAGCCGAACTGGCCGATGGGCGCGTAGTCGCCGCGGTAGGTGCGCACCGCCATCCCGAAGCCCCAGCCGCCCTGCATCCCGAGGCCGAGCGGCACTTGGGCGTTGCCGGCCACGGCGTCCCGAGCGGCTTGCTGCCCGGGCGTGAGGCGGTTGGTGGTCATCAGCTGGACGGCGGGCCGGGACAGGATCCGTTCGGTCCCGTACCCGTGCATCCCGTGGTTGAGCAGCATCCGGAAGTAGGCGTGGTAGTCGTCGACGGTGGAAACCAGCCCGCCGCCGCCCGCCTGGAACGCCGGAGGCCGGCTGAACCTTCCGCCTGCCGCCTCGTCCCACACGTGGAACTCTCCGGTCTGCGGGTCGGGGGCGTAACTGGGCGGCAGGCGGTCGATCTTGTCGGCGGGCACGTGGAAACCGGTGTCCTTCATCCCCAGTGGATCGAGGATGCGCTCGCGCAGGAACGTCTCGTACGACTGCCCCGTGACCCTCGCGACAAGCACGCCGAGCAGGTCGGAGCCGATGTGGTACCCCCACTGCTCTCCGGGCTGGGACATCAGCGGAAGTGTGCCGAGGCGGCGCATCCACTCGTCCGGCTCCGGCAGCGGCCCTCCATGACCTGTGAGCCCCAGCTCCTGGATGGCGACCTGGATCGGAGCGCTCGGCGACGTCAGATCCATTCCGAGCCCGAACGTGCAGGTCAACAGGTCCCGTACGGTGATCGGCCGCCGCGCGGGCACGGTTTCGTCCAGCGGGCCGTCGATCCGTTTCAGCACCTGGCGGCCGGCCAGTTCGGGCAGCCACTGCTCGACCGGATCGTGCAGCCGCAGTCGGCACTCATCGAGGAGCACCATCGCTGCCGCGACCCCGACCGGCTTGGACGTCGAGGCCATCCGGAAGATCGTGTCCCGGCGCATCGGCGCGCCGCCGTCATGGCGCATCGTCCCGATCGCTTCGACGTACGCCTCACCGCCTCGGCCGACCAGGGCGACGAGGCCGGGAATCCTCCCGGCCTCGACATGTCGTGCCAGCACCTCGCGCACTCGGTGCAGTCCTGTTGCGGAGAAGCCGCTGTCGCCCGCCCCCATCATGAGCCCCCCTACCTACCGTCGCCGATATTCAGGAATCACTGAATATCGGCGACGGTACATTGCATTAACCTATCCGTCAAAGGCTGACCGGGGCCCATCTCGCCTTCCTCTCAGGGCGGATGGGATTCTCCATTGCAATGAATATGACACTGAATGCAATGGGCGATCAGAGGGAGTATTGCAATGGGCTGTACGTGAACGCATACTTTGCAGATGCGGGCGCCGAGCTCCGCGCGGGTCGACCGAGAGGAGTCGGGCGCCGATGCCGGGAGGCAGACTCACCGATGAGGAGCGTCGGCAGATCGCCGAGGGGCTGGCCGAGGGGCTCGGGTACACAGAGATCGGCCGGCGCCTGGGGCGGCCCGCTTCGACCATCATGCGGGAGGTCACCCGGAACGGCGGACCTTACGGTTACGGGGCGGACCGGGCGCACCAGGCCGCACAGCACCGTGCACGCCGGCGCAGGCAGGCCCGGCCTGCGGCACCGCCGACTCCCGACAGCAGCCATGGGCGCGACCCTCAAGCGGTCCAGGACTTCACGGCGTCCTTCACCACTCTCCTCGAACAGCAGGGAATGCCCCGGATGATGGCCAGGGTGCTGGCCTGCCTGTGCATCACCGACTCCGGCACCCTCACCGCCGCCGACCTGGCCCAGCGGCTCCGCGTCAGCCCGGCGTCCGTCTCACACGCCGTCACCTACCTTGAGCAGCAGGGAATGCTCAGGCGGGAGCGGGCTCCGGGCGGGCGCCGCGAGCGCTATGTCATCGACGACGAAGTCTGGCTCCGGTCCACCCTCGCAGCACTGCAGATGAACGAAGCCCTGACGTCCGCATCGCAGCGCGCAACCGAGATCCTCGGGGCCACGACCCCGGCGGGCGCCCGCTTCGAATCCTGCGCCGCATTCCTCCTCCTCGTCAGCGAGTCCCTCCAGACGGTCACGGAGCTGTGGCGGCAGAGCCGCACCGCCCAGAATGCCGACGACGGTAGCGAAACGCACTCGTCATCCGACCGGCCCCGACCCCGGCCTCCGCGGTAATGACCCCGGCCGGCCAGGCCAACTGGTGGCGGCCGCGCTCGCCCTGGCGGCCCTGGACCTGACCGTGCCGGCGCTGCGGATCGGCAACGCCTGCCGGCACTACACGCGAGGGTTCCCCTGCCCGACCCAGCGGCGAACCAGATCCATCGCTTCGTCCACGCCCGTGCCGAACTCATCCGCCAATTCGCGCCGCCGCTCCCAGATGAGATAGCGACTGGTCATGAGGCTGCGGAACCAGTGCATCAGGGTGATGGCCAGCATGGCGGCCAAAGAGGAGAGGTAACTTCGCTTCGCGACCTCGGGTGACGGTGTGGGCTGCTCGAGTGCGGACCAGTGCAGCACCTCGAGCAAGCTCACACCCAGCACAAGGATGGTCGTCATCATGACCATCGCATGGATGCCGGTGGCCAGCACCATCTTGTCCATCCGTTGCTTGTACAGTCGCAGGCTGGCCTGCACTTCGGACAATCGCGCCGCCGGCAGAGTCTTGTTCTTCTTCAGGGCGGTTATGCTCTCCTTGATCTCGGAGAAGTGCAGAGATCGGATCCGGTCCCTGTCTTCACGGCGAGACTTCATCGAATTGGTGAGCTCAACAATGCCCACCAGAAAGAGCGCCGCAAGTGTCGCCGAGATGACTGCTGCATATTCTTGCGTCATGGCGAACTTCTCGCCCGAAGGGATGATATGCGGTGCAGGCAAGTCTGGCTCCTCGGAGGAATGGGATCAAGTGCTTCGGCTGTATGCCGCCCGGGCGCCGCATCGAACCGAGGAGATCTCCCCGTTCTCCCGCGTCGAGGGAACTGTAGCGACGCGGGACGCGGTGTGGGATCAGTCCGGCAAGATCGGGCGGTCAGAGAGTTGCAGGCTCGGTGCGACGCCCGCCCGGACGGGGCTGGGGGCATGCAGGCCCCCGCAAGTGGGCGATGCCCCGGTCCAGGGCCGCTTCCAGGTGTTCGATGCCTCCTGTCGTCAGCAGAATCATCACGCCGCCCTGGACTCCCGCGAGGAGGGCCGCGGCCTCGCGGTCGGCGTCCAGTTCGGTCGGGACCTCGCCGAGGTGCTGCATGTGGCGGATGCCTGCGGCGAGTTGGTCCTGCCATCGCTGCAGGAGTTCGCGGGCCACTGCCCGGGCGGCGTCCGTGGCCGTTCCGAGCTGGGAGACGGCCGTGTGCAGTGGGCAGTTCTCGCCTTGTGCGCGGTAGCGGGCGACCACCTTGTCCCGCCACTGCCACCACGCGTCCCAGCTGGTCAGTGAGCCCAGCTCCGGCTGCTGGTCGTCGATGACCCGGGCCGCCTCGTACCGGGCGACGGCCAGCAGCAGTTCGTCCTTCCCGCCGGGGAAGTAGTGGAACAGTTGGCTCTTGCTGGTCGCCGTGCGGGCCATGACGTCCTCGAGCCGCAGGGAGAATACGCCCTGGTCCCGTATCTCCTCGGCGGCTCCCTCGATGATGCGCTGCTTGGTGGCGGCGCCTTTGCGGGTCAGCAACACGTGTCCTCTGATTGCGAGTTGTCCAGCCTGGCGGGCTCGAAAGGACGGTCAGGGCAGCAGGAGCAGCTTTCCGATGGTCCTGCGCGACTCGATGTCCGCGTGGGCCCGTGCCGCGTCCGCCAGGGAGTAGCGGCCTCCGATGCGCGGGGTGAGCCGCCCGCCGAGGATCAGGTCGAAGAGCTCTCCGGTGCGGTGGGCCAGGGCCTCGCGGGTGGGCACGTGGTGGTGCACCACCGGGTACGTCAGAAGGATGCTGTTGGGCAGGTCGGTCGGCCGGAAGGCCGGAACGCCCATGAAGGGGCCGTAGTAGGCGTGCACCCCGTGCGGGCGCAGGGCGAGTTGTGAAGAGCGGAACGTCTCGGTGCCGCCGCCGTCGTAGACGACGTCGGCTCCCCGGCCGCCGGTCAGTTCCCTGATCCGCTCCTCGAAGCCGCCTCCGGACCGGACGAGTACGTGGTCGGCGCCGGCTTCCTTCGCAGCGGCGGCCTTGTCCTCGCGGGAGACCAGGCCGATCACGTCACCGCCACGCGCTTTGATCATCTGGGTGAGCAGCAGACCCACTCCGCCCGCCGCCGCGTGCACCACGGCCGTGTCGCCCGGGCCGATCGCGTAGGTCTCCGTGCTGAGGTGGCTCGCGGTGAGCCCTTGGAGCATGACCGCGGCCGCGGTCTCGTCGGTGATGGCGTCGGGCACCTTGACCAGCGAGTCCGCCGGCACGGCGAGCAACTCGGCGTAGCTGCCCGGGTGGTAGAACCAGGCCACCCGGTCACCGACGGCCAGGCCCTCGACCCCCGCACCCAGGGCGGTGACGTATCCCATCCCTTCGGCGCCCAGGACCACCGGAGCGGCCCGGCCCGGGCTGCCCTGCGCGCGGGCGCCGACGTCCATGTAGTTCACTCCCGCGGCGCCGAGCCGGACCAGCGCCTCGCCGGGGCCGGGTACCGGGTCCGGTAACTCGGTCCATCGCATGACCTCGGGACCGCCGTGTTCCTCGATACGGATCGCGTGCATGAGCAGCGCCTCTCTGCGCGGGCGAACGTGTTGTGAAGTGGTTCGACGAGCACAGTAGGCAGCCCGGATTGGACCCTCAAGTCCAGAGTCCGGCCGCAGGGAGCGGTACCGCTGTCACCCCGTTCAGGCGACGGCGGTCTTCCTGCGGGCGCGGTACGCGGCGGCCTTGAGCTTGTTGCCGCAGGACTCCATGCCGCACCACTGGCGCCGGCTGCCGCGCGAGCGGTCGATGTAGACGCGGGTGCACTCGGGGTTGCCGCACTCCTTGAGCAGGGGTACGTCCGGGCCGCTCAGCAGTTCCACCGCGTGCCGGGCGACGGTGGACAGCGCCTCTCGCTGCGTTGCCGCCGTCCAGCGGCCGGAGTGGGTCAGCTGCGGTGCCGCGGGGGCCCTGCGGGCCGCCTCGTTGAGCACGGCCAGCGCCTCGTCCTCGAAGTCCGTGCCGAGGCGCCGGGCCGTGATCAGCCGGTACACGGCTTCCCGTAGCGTCGTCGCCCGCCCCACGTCGGCCTGCCGGGCCGGCGAGACGGAGTCGACGACGCCGGACTCCACGTACCACGCGTCCAGGCGGTCCGGCGCCGCGAACATCTCGAATCGCGCCGTACGGCGCGCCCGGAGCGTGGCCGCAAAGTCCAGGGCCGGGTTGCCGCACACAAAGACGTGATCCGTGTTCACGTCACCATCTTGGTGGGTGACTATGACGCTCGCAAGAATCGCCGGCCACAGCCGACGTCGGCGGCTCGGCGGCTCGGCAGCTCAGGCCTGCGGCGCTCCCGTCTCCGTCAGTTCGCCGTCGGCAACCCGCAGCCACCGGTCGACGCCGATCCGTTCGAGGAAGCGCTCGTCGTGGCTGACCACCACGAACGCGCCGCGGTAGCACTGCAGGGTGCTCTCCAGCTGGCCCGCGCTGACCAGGTCGAGGTTGTTCGTCGGCTCGTCCAGCAGCAGGAGCTGCGGGGCGGGTTCTGCGCACAGGACGCAGGCCAGGGTGGCGCGCAGGCGTTCGCCGCCGGAGAGCACGCGCACGGGCAGGTGCGCCCGGGGGCCGCGGAAGAGGAAGCGCGCGAGCAGGTTCATCCGCTCCGCCTCCGGGCGGTGCGGGGCGAACACCGCGAAGTTCTCGGCCACGGTGCGGTCGGGGTCGAGCAGATCCAGGCGCTGCGACAGGGAGGCGATGCGCCCGTCGGCACGCTTGATGTTCCCGCCGTCCAGGGGGAGTTCACCGGCGATCAGCCGCAGCAGCGTCGTCTTGCCCGCCCCGTTGGGTCCCGTGAGCGCGATGCGTTCGGGCCCGCGGATCGTGAGGTGGGCGCCGTCACCCGCGAACAGGTCCCGCTCGCCGTGGCGGATCTGCATCCCCTCGCCCAGGATGACGGTGCGTCCCGCGGGGACGTCGGTGTCGGGCAGCTCCAGGACGAGCCGCTGGTCGTCCCGCAGCGCGCGTCCCGCTTCGTTGAGCCGGGCCTGCGCCTCGTGGACGCGGGTGGCGTGCATCTGGCCGGCCCGGCCGGCGGATTCCTGGGCGCCGCGCTTCATGTTTCCGGCGAAGATGCGCGGCAGGCCGGCGTTCTTGAGGTTGCGGGCGGCGTTGCTCGCGCGGCGCTCGGCCCGCTCGCGCGCCTGCTGCATCTCGCGCTTCTCCCGCTTCAGCTCCTGTTCGGCGTTGCGTACGTTCTTCTCCGCCACGTCCTGCTCGGCCCGTACGGCCTGCTCGTACTGGGTGAAGTTTCCTCCGTACAACCGGAGTTCGCAGCGATCGAGTTCGGCGATGCGCTCCATGCGGTCCAGCAGGGCCCGGTCGTGGCTCACGACCAGCAGACTGCCGTTCCAGTCCGAGAGCACGTCGTAGAGCTTGTGGCGGGCGTCGAGGTCGAGGTTGTTGGTCGGTTCGTCCAGCAGCAGCACGTCGGGACGCTTGAGCAGCTGCGCCGCCAGCCCGAGGCTGACGATCTGGCCGCCGCTGAGCGTTCCCAGGCTCCGGTCGAGGGCGAGACGGTCGAGGCCGAGCCGGTCGAGCTGGGCCCGGGTGCGCTCCTCGATGTCCCAGTCGTCGCCGATGGCCGTGAAGTGCTCCTCACTCACGTCGCCGGACTCGACGGCGTCGATGGCGCGGATCACCGCGTCGATGCCCAGGACCTCTGCCACCGTCGGCTCACCGGTCAAGGGGAGGTTCTGCGGGAGGTAGCCGAGCGTGCCGTTCACGGTCAACGCGCCTGCAGAGGGGAGCAGTTCACCGGCGATCAGTTTCAGCAGGGTGCTCTTGCCGGCGCCGTTGGGTGCCACGAGACCCGTACGGCCGGTGCCGACGGCGAAGGACAGGCCCTCGAAGACCGGGGTGTCGTCGGGCCAGGAGAAGGCGAGCTGGGAACAGATGACGGAAGCGTCGGACATGGGATGACCTCGTGAGGAAAAGAGGGCAGGCCGCTTCACGACGAAACCGCTGTGCAGGATCACTGTGCAGGAATCGCTGCGCGGAAAACGTCACGCGAAAAGCGCTGCCCCTGAGACAGGGAAAGAGGGATGACGAGATGACCACAACGGCGGCACTGCCAAGGGTGCTTCTGCCGGTGGTCGATCAGATCCGGGTATCACCCGGAGATGTCGTCGTCGCCCGCCATGTCTGGACTCCCCTACGAAATGATCACTGCCGAAGTAACCGTATCAGGCTCCGCGCGGCCGCAGGCAAGTCTTTTTCTTCAGAGCACCAGGTCCCACGCCAGACAGGACAGCAGATGTCCCGTCCCTTCGCAGTCACTGGCGTCTCGCGCGGAGGCCCTCGGCGAAGCCTCCTTCGTTTCGACCATGTCCTCGTAGGCAATCCGCTCGGGCAGCGCACCGAACCGCGCGTGGCGGATCGCCGAGCCGCT
The DNA here is from genome assembly GCF_036961605.1 of Streptomyces sp. KLMMK. Taxonomy (NCBI): domain Bacteria; kingdom Bacillati; phylum Actinomycetota; class Actinomycetes; order Kitasatosporales; family Streptomycetaceae; genus Streptomyces; species Streptomyces sp. KLMMK. The sequence goes on along the minus strand of NZ_JBAMDC010000078.1, from coordinate 7,961 downwards.
GTCCTGTGCGTTGTGCTTGTCCTGCGTGTTGCGGCCTTCCATCGTCAGCCTCCCGCTCCTTGGGTGCCTTCGTAACGGAGTTGACTGCTCATCGGAGTCGGTCGGCGTCGATGACCGCCCGGGCGAACGCCTCGGGTGCCTCCTGCGGCACATTGTGACCGACACCCTTCAGGACGCGATGGTCGTACGGGCCTACGAATCTGTCCCGGTACGCGCCCCCGCCGCCCGGGACCGTGAACGGGTCGTGCTCGGCGTCGAGCGTCACCGTCGGCGCGGTGATGACCGGCCGGGCGGCGAGCCGCTTCTCATGCGGCTCGTAACGCCGTTCCCCCTCGGCGAGACTAAGCCGCCAGCGGTAGTTGTGAATGACGATGGCGGCGTAGTCGGGGTTCTCGAAGGCTGCAGCGGTGCGCTCGAAGGTGGCGTCGCCGAAGTCCCACGTCGGGGACACGGTGTCCCACACCAGCCGCGTCAGGTCGTGCCGCTTGGCCTTGTCCTCCATGGCGATCCGGCCCCGCTCCGTGGAGAAGTAGTACTGGTACCACCAGGCGTGCTCGGTCGCCGGCGCCAGCGGCTGGAGGTTCGCTTCGAGGTCGATGACGAGGTATCCGCCCACCGACACCAGGGCCTTGCAGCGCTCGGACCACAGCGCCGCGATGACATCGGCGGTCCGCGCTCCCCAGTCGAATCCGGCGAGCACCGCCTTCTCCAGCCCCAGCGCGTCCATCAGGGCGATGATGTCGAGGGCGAGGGCCGACTGCTGCCCGTTTCTGAAGGTCCGTGACGAGACGAAGCGCGTCGTGCCGTGGCCGCGCAGATACGGAACGATGACGCGGTAGCCCTCCGCCGCCAGCAGGGGCGCGACGTCGACGAAGCTATGGATGTCGTACGGCCAGCCGTGCAGGCAGATGACCGGCGGCCCGTGGGCCGGCCCGGCTTCGGCGTAGCCGATCTCCAGCAGACCGGCCCGGACCTTCTTGAGCGGGGGGAACGCGGTGCGCCCTGTGCGCCCGCGGGGACCGGGGCCGGCCGCGGGCGCGGCGGCCGTAGCGGCCCGCTGCTCCGTGCCGGCCGAGGCCTGCGCCGGCCCCGCCGGTCCCACCAGTGGCGCGGCGACCGCACCACCGGCACCCAGGCCGAGAGCCGTGCCGAACGTACGCCTGTTGATCATATGGAGCCCTCCGCGCGTCTCGAAGTGCCGGCCTGCGAGCGGTCCGCGCCTCGCAGGAGATCCCACGCCACGCCCACAGGGGTCCCGAGGACCGCCATGGTGTGCCGTACGACTGTGGCACAGCGCACGTCACTGGTCAAACAGGTGACGCGCGCCAAGTCACCGCACATCAGGGGTGCTTGACATCCAGAAAGCGTCCAGAAATGACACACCTCCCCCCTTGCGCTCCCCTGCGGCAGGGCGGCAGGCTACCGGGGCAGAAAGCAGGATCGTTCTTCCTTGAAAGACTCCCGGAACGGAGCTTGATGATGATCGACCGCCGCACTCTCATCCGTAACGGAGGCGCAGCTGCCGCCGGTGCCCTCGGCGTGACCGCCCTCCCCCCGGCGGTCGGGGTCGCGGCCGCGGCGGCCGACGGTGACGGGCCCGGGGCCCCTCACCGTCACTGCCCCGCAGACCACACCAGCCCCATGGGAGCCACGGACCCCACGGACCCGACCTCCGGAGTCACCCGGACCCTGCTCCAGCGCCACCCCTCCCCCGCCGAGGGCTGGGAAACCGTCCAGACCCTGGTGGAGATCCCCAGGGGAAAGGAGTCCGGCCGGCACAGCCACCCCGGGGTGGAGGTCGGATACATCGCCAGGGGCGACGTGCTGATGGAGTTCGACGACGGTCACGCCCTGCGGCTGCGTACCGGCGACCCCTTTTTCATCCCGTCCGGCGCCATCCACAATGCCCGCAACGTCGGCAGGGAGACCACGATGATGCTGTCCACCTACGTCGTCGACGAGACGAAACCGCTGGTCACCACGTACGAGGGCGGCAGACCCGCGAAGCCGCGCCCCTGATCGCCCGGAACCGGCCGGTCACGGAGGCAGGAGTGGCAGGGCGGCAGCGCGGCAGCCCCGCCCGGCTCATGCCCGTGCGGGTGTCCCCAGCTGCTCGGCCATGAGTCGCGCGATTTCCCTGGAGTGCTGGGTCAGGAAGAAGTGCCCGCCGGCGAAGGCCTTGAGTGTGAAGGCGCCGTCGGTGTGCCCGGACCAGGCGGTGGCCTCTTCCGCGGTCAGCTTCGGATCGCCGTCGCCGACCAGGCAGGTCACGGGGCTGCGCAGGGGCGGCCCGGGTTGCCATGTGTACGTTTCGGCGGCGTGGTAGTCGGCGGCGCGGGTGGACGGGAGGATCATGCGCAGCACTTCCTCGTCGCCCGGCGGCCGGGCGTCGGTGCCGTCGGCGTCGCGCGGGTGGGCCGTGTCCCTGCGGGGCGCGGACGGGGCGCGGTGCCCGGAGACGAAGAGGGTGGCGGGCACGGTGTCCCGGTCACGCTCCAGACGCCGGGCGACCTCGAAGGCGAGGGAGGCGCCCATGCCGTGGCCGAACAGGGCGAGCGGCCGGTCGGTCCAGGGGAGCAAGGCGGCGAAGACCTGGTCGGCGAGGGCCGGTACGGAGTCGACGAGGGGTTCGGTGCGGCGGTCCTGGCGGCCGGGGTACTGCACGCTCAGCACGTCGACGGTGCCGGGCATGGCCCGGGAGAGGGGTCGGTAGAAGCCGGCGGAGCCGCCCGCGTGGGGCAGGCATACGAGCCGGACGAGACTGTCGGTACGCGGGTGGAACCTGCGGATCCACAGGCCGTCGTCCGCGGCGGGCGGGGTGTGCACGGAGTCGTTCCCTTCCGGTGGGGGGAAGGGCGCAGCCGAGTGCGAGCACCCGCCTGCGCCCTCCTGCCGGGCCGCCCCGAGGAGGAGCGGCCGGGCCGGGCCGGTCCTCCTCAAGGGTTCCTCCGATCCGCGGTTCAGGATGCGGTGACGTCCTGCTTGATGATGCGCTCGACGTTGCGCTCCGCGAGCGCCGTGATGGTGACGAAGGGGTTGACGCCGATGCTGCCGGGGATGAGCGCGCCGTCCGTCACGTAGAGGTTCTTGTAGCCGGCGACGCGGCCGTAGTTGTCGGTGGCCTTGCCGAGCACGCAGCCGCCGAGCGGGTGGTAGCAGAAGTCGTCGGCGAAGGCCTTGAGCTGCTTGCCGAAGAGGTCGTACCGGTACATCGTGGTGTTGGCCTTGTTGATGCGGTCGAACAGCGACTTCGCGGCGGCGACGGCGGGCGCGTTCTGCTCGCGGGTCCAGCGCAGGTCGGCCCGGTCCTTGGCCGCGTCGTAGACGAAGGTGCCGCGCTCGGGGTTCTTGGTGATGGCCAGGTAGAGGCTGACCCAGGTCTCGAGGCCCGCCGGCATGGGGGCGATCTCGGCGAAGACGGGGGCGTCCTTGTTGTCCCAGTCGTCGATGCCGAGGGCGGGGATGGAGGACTGCTTGGTGCCCGTGGGGTTCCACATGTGGTTGGCGCGGGCGGTCATGATGTTGCCGTTGGGGCCCCAGCCGCCGCCGATCTCGGAGCTGAGGTTCGGCAGGGTGCCGGTGTCCCGGGCCCGCAGCAGCAGTTCGGTCGAGCCGAGGCTGCCGGCGCCGAGGAAGAGGTGGCGGCAGGATATCTCCTTGGTCGCCAGCAGCTTGCCGTCGGCGTCCTTCTGCTCCACGGTCAGCAGGTACGTGCCGTCCTTCTGCTGACGGATCGTCTTGACCTGGTGCAGCGTCTCGATGGTGACCTTGCCGGTGCCCAGGGCGGCCGCCAGGTAGCTCTTGTCGAGGGAGACCTTGCCGTGGTTGTTGCCGTAGATGACCTCGGCGGCCAGCGCGGACTTGGGCACCGTGCCGTCCGCCTCGCGCCGCATGTAGTCCCAGTCGTAGACGTTGGGCACGAAGGTGGTGCCGAGGCCCGCCTTCGCGGCCTGCTCGCGGGAGACGCGGGCGAACTTGTACCAGTCGGTCTGCTCGAACCAGCCCTTGTCGATGTTGCCCACCCGGAGGGTGGAGTTGGCGCGCGGGAAGTACTTGGCGTACATCTCGGCGGCGTCGACCTGGGGCAGCACCTCCTCGAAGTACGAGCGCCGGGGCGTGACCGCCATGCCGCCGTTGACGAGGGAGCCGCCGCCGACGCCGCGTCCCACGTACACGGACATCTGGTCGAAGTTCACCCGGTCCAGGACGCCCGCATAGGGGTCGATGTCCCGGTTGGCGAGGTCCAGCCACAGGAAGGAGCCCAGCGGGGCCTCCGTGCGGGTCTTGAACCAGCTGGAGCGCTTGTCGGGCTTGAGCATCCCGCTGAAGATGTTGCCGTCCGGGCCGGGCTGGTTCCACAGCTGGCCCATTTCCAGCATCAGCGTGGGGACCCCTGCCTCGCCGAGGCGCAGCGCGGAGACGGCTGCGCCGTAGCCGGTGCCGACCACGACGGCGGGGACGAACGTCCCGCTCCCGCCGCCGGTCCGGGCGGCGGCGGCCGCTCGGGGAGCGGCGGTGATCGTGGTCTGGCCGGCGAGTGCGGCGGCGCCCAAGGCCGCCAGGCCGAGCATGCGGCGGCGCGACAGGGGCTGGTGTGCTACCACGCTGTTTCTCCTGAGCTTTCGGGGAGAGGAAAGGCGAACACGAGGGCGGGTGGGACGGCATGGCACGGCACGGCACGGTCGTGAAGATGTCCCGGTGCGGACCGGTGCCGGCAGCCGCTGGCACTTCTCGTCCGGGTGACCGGGGCGTCCACCCGGCCTGCGCGGGCCGGGTGGTGCGTCCCGAAGCACCACGAACTGGACGGTATGGAGATCGCTCGAAGGGTGTCAATGAAATCCGGACAGGCCCGCACTAACCCTGTGGATGCCGGGCCCGGAGGTTCGGTTACTCCCGGTACGGAAGCTTCGGTTCGGTACGGGCCGGTCATCGGGGTACGGGTCCGGTCATCGGTACGGGGCCGGTCAGTCCTCCGCCGGGCCGGGCAGCAGGACGGAGAACGCGGCCAGCTCGGCCCGTCCGGCGACGTGGAGCTTGCGGTAGGCGCTGGTGAGGTGCTTCTCCACGGCGCGTGAGCTGACCTCGAGCCGTTCGGCGATGTCCTTGTTGGGCACGCCGTTGGCGGCGAGCCCGGCGACCCTGCGTTCGGAGCGGGTGAGCGCCGCCACCGCCACCGCCACCGGGGTGCGGGAGCCGGCCGGGTCGGCGAGTTCCCGGGACGCCCGCTCGGCGATCCACGGCACGCCGCAGGCGAGGGCCTGGTCACGGGCCGTGCGCAGTCTGACCTCGCCCTCGGCGTGCCGGCCGGCGGCCAGCAGCCGCCGGCCGAGGAGCAGTTCGGTGCGGGCCGCTTCCATGGTGTTCACGGAGTTCTCCAGGAGGGCGGCGGACTCGTGCAGCAGCTCGATGCCCCGCTCCCCCGCCGTGGCCGCGCCCCTGACCCGCTGGACGCGGCCCACGGCGACGGGGGTGCCCCAGGCCACGGCCCGCTCGTACTCCTCGTCGGCGAGGTCGAGGGCCTGCCGGGTCCGGCCCAGGCGGTGGTGCAGCCCGGCCGCCCAGGTGCGCCAGGGGACGATGGCGGGGTTGCGCCATTCGGCGCGTTCCGCCGACCGGCCCCAGTCGAGGATGTACTCCAGGGCCGTGGCCGGGTCTCCCTCGACGGCCGCGACGGATCCTCTGAGGAGCTGGAGGGGTGAGGGCCGGAAGTCGTGGTCGGCGATCTCGCGGTGGTGGGCGAGCAGTCGCCGGGCCAGCCGGGTGTCCCGGCTGTGGACGGTGACCATGACGAGGGCGGCCATGGAGGACAGCGTGGCCCACTCCGTCATGCCGAGTCCGAGGGCTTCTTCGGCGTGGGCCCTGGCCTCCTGCAGGCGTCCCCGGGACAGCTGGAGGTGGGCGAGCTCGGTGGCGATCACCGCCCGGGGGACAGGAGCGCCGTCCCGGCGGGCCCGCTCCCGCGCGATCATCAGCCAGGGGCCGATGGTCTCCAGCGATTCCGCGGCGACCAGGACGCCGGTCAGGTGCGGCAGTGCGGTGTGGATGTGGGAGGGGGCCGCGGGTTCGTGCTGGAGGACGCGGTTGGCGTGGAAGGCGACGTCGGCGGCGGTCATCTGCTGGGTCACGGTGGCGCCGTGCAGGAGCACGGTGACCAGTTCGCGTTCGGCGGCGGTGTGGATCGGGGGCATGGTGCCCAGGGCGCGCAACCGTTCGGTACAGCGCCCGATCTCGCCGGGTCCGGCCACGGCGATGTGGCGCAGCCGGGCCTCGACCCGCAGAGCGGCCTGCCGTTCGACGCCGGTGAGGCCGTCCGGGCCGCCCAGGTCGGCGGCCACCTTGGCGACGGTGTCGATGACCGGCGGGGGGCAGCTGCCGAGCAGGAAGGGAGGGATGCGGGCGGCGGCGAGCGCGCGCCCGGCGGGGGTGGGGAGCAGGTGGAGGGTCTGGGAGAGGTGCCGCAGGGCCGCCTGCGGGTCGGTGTCGCGCTCCGAGGCGGCCAGGTCGAGCAGCAGGGCTGCCCGGCCGGCGCCGGACGACGAGCTGCCGAGCAGGGCCCGGCGCAGGTAGCGGGCGGCGTCCTGGGGGGCTCCGCGCCGTTGCGCTGCGGTCGCGGCGGAGCGCAGTACCTCGACGGTCCAGCCTTCGTGGCACGAGGTGACGGCGAGAAGCCGGGCGGCCGCCCGTTCCGCCGGGTGGCCGCCGCTGTGCAGCAGTTGCGCGGCACGCAGGTGGATGTCCTCGTATTCCGCGGCCGTCATGGATTCCTCGGCGGCCTCCCGTACGGAGGGGTGGACGAAGCGCGGTGCGGGGCCGTCGGTGAGCAGGCCGAGGAGGCGCAGGGATCGAGCGGCCTCCTCGCTGCCGGCGGTGTCGAGCTCCGCGAGGTCGCCGGCCAGTTCGAGGCCGGCGTCCTCATCGAGGACCGCCAGCGCCCTGGCGAGCCGGCGCACCGGGGCCGGCTGGGCGCGCAGGGCGACGGTGAGGCGCTCGTGCAGCGCGACGGGCCGGTGGTCCGGCCCGGCGAGGACATCCCCGGGCTGTGGTTCGTCCGGGGCGAGGGCGGCCAGGGCCGCGGTGAGGAACAGGGGGTTGCCGCCCGATGCCTGGTGGCATGCGGCGACCTGCGCGGGGTCGCCGGGGTGGCCCAGGTGGTCGGCGAGGAGGGCCTCGACGGTCTCCACGGTGAGCGGGGCCAGGTGGAGGGCGCCGGCGCGTTCCGTGAGGGCCTGCACCGGCGGTGCGTCCGCTCCCGGCTCGCCCGTCCGTACGCCGACGACCATCGTGGCGCGCATGCCGGGCAGCCGCTTGGCGAGGGCGCCGAGCCAGCGCAGGGAGGCCGGGTCGGCCCACTGGAGGTCGTCCACGAGGACCAGGAGGGACTTGTCGGCGCTGTACTCGGTGACGAAGGAGAGGAGTCCGGCGAACCGGTCCGGGCCGGGTACGGGGTCGAGGGTCCGGCAGCCCGGGAGCGGGTCGAGGAGCTGGCTCACGACGCCGAAGGGGAAGTCCTGCTCCTGCGGGGCGCAGGCGGCAGTCAGGACGCGCAGGCCGCGGCGTTCGGCGAGTGCGGGCAGCCGCCGCAGCAGGGCGGTCTTGCCGCTGCCGATGCCGCCCGTCACGGCGAGCAGGCGGCCGTCGCCCCGGTGGGCGGCGTCCATCGCCGCGGTGATCAGGTCGAGTTCGCGTTGCCGTCCGCGAAGCGGTGTCATGATGTCGCCTTCGGTCGGTGCCCCAGCGCGGCGGCCAGTTCGGCCCGGCCCTGGATGCCCAGCTTGCGGTAGGTCTTGGTCAGGTGCAGTTCGACGGTGCGCGGAGTGACCGACAGCCGGGACGCGATGGCCCGGTTGGGCAGGCCGTCGGCGGCCAGTGCGGCCACCCGCCGTTCGGCGCCGGTCAGTTCCTGCCGGGGCGCCGGTGCGGGGGCGGCGCGGGGCGGGAGCCGACGGTCCTCCGCACGCCGG
>NZ_JBAMDC010000779.1:0-885 GCF_036961605.1 Streptomyces sp. KLMMK | reverse complement strand
GGTCCCGGCGCTCCACATCCCTTTCCACGAACGGTCGGTCGGCCCTCTCCACAGGCGAGTGAGGAACTGAAGCAGAAAGCGAGTGACATGACGCTCACGACTGAAGCTCAGAATTCCCCCGGATCCTCGGCACCGTCCGGACAGGGGGCGTCCCCACCGGTTCGTTCGAGCACTTCCGGCGCGATCGCGGTGGCGGCGGAGTCCACCACGGCGACCCGGATGAGTGCACCACCCTCCTTCGACGTCGCGGACTTCCCCGTGCCGCACGGCCGCGAGGAGGAGTGGCGCTTCACCCCGCTGGAGCGCCTGCGCGGCCTGCACGACGGCACCGCCAAGGCCTCCGGTTCCGTCGAGCCCAAGATCTCGGCGCCGGACGACGTCACCATCGAGACCGTCGACCGGGACGACGCGCGCATCGGGCGGGCCGGCCGGCCCGTGGACCGGGTGGCGGCGCAGGCGTTCTCCGCGTTCGAGACGGCCACGATCGTCTCGGTGCCGGCGAAGACCGTGCTGACCGGGCCGGTGCGGGTGGCCGTCCACGGCGAGGGCGGCGTGAGCTTCGGCCACACCGTGTTCGACGTCGGCGCCTTCGCCGAGGCCGTTGTCGTCATGGACCACACCGGCGCGGGCAGCCGCTCCGCCAACGTCGAAGTCATACTGGGCGAAGGCGCCAAGGCCACCGTCGTCACCATTCAGGACTGGGACGACACGGCCGTGCACTGTTCCCAGCACAACGTGCTCGTCGGCCGCGACGCGACCCTGAAGCACGTAGTCGTCACCTTCGGCGGCGGCCTGGTGCGGATCAGCCCGCGCATCGCGTACGCGGGCCCCGGCGGCGAGGCCGAGCTGTACGGCCTGTACTTCACCGACCGGGACCAGCACCAC
>NZ_JBAMDC010000778.1:0-924 GCF_036961605.1 Streptomyces sp. KLMMK | reverse complement strand
GCCGGAGTTGAGGACCACGGCCGAAACCTGTCCGCCCTTGAGGACCTGCTGCGACCACACCACCGGCGCGGCCTTCACCCGGTTCGAGGTGAAGACGCCCGCAGCGGCCAGGCGCGGGCCCTGGTTGACCACGAGGGCCAGGTCGGGACTGCCGCTCTCCTTGATCCCGGCGGCGATACCCGCCGCCGTGAATCCCTTCGCTGCCGTGACGCTCACTGCATCTCCTCGTTCTCGCCCATGGCCCGGACGTCCAGGGGGTCGCACGGCACCAGTCGTGCCAGTACGGTCGCGATCAGCCGGCGGACGCTCATGGCGCCACCCCGGTGACGGGCAGGCCCAGCTCCTCGGGGAGGCCGAGGGCGATGTTCATGCTCTGCACCGCGCCGCCGGCGGTGCCCTTGGCCAGGTTGTCGATCGCGCTCACCACGACGATCCGCCCGGCCGCCTCGTCCAGCGCCACCTGCACCAGCACGGTGTTGGAGCCGACCACCGCCCCGGTGGTGGGCTGTTGCCCTTCCGGCAGCAAGTGCACGAAGGGCTCCTCCGCGTACGCCTGCGCATAGGCCGACCGGAGCGCGTCGGCGGTCACTCCGGGCAGCGCCGGGGCCGAGCAGGTGGCGAGGATGCCGCGGGGCATGGGCACGAGGACGGGGGTGAACGAGACGCTGACGGACCGTCCGGCGGCCGCGGAGAGGTTCTGTGCGATCTCGGGCGTGTGCCGGTGGGTGCCGCCCACGCCGTAGGCACCGGCCGAACCCATGACCTCGGAGCCGAGCAGGTGCGGCTTGGCCGCCTTGCCCGCACCCGACGTCCCCGACGCCGCCACGATCACCGCCTCCGGTGCCGCCAGCCCCGCCGCGTAGGCCGGGAACAGCGCCAGCGACACCGCCGTCGGGTAGCAGCCGGGGACGGCGATGCGCCGCG
>NZ_JBAMDC010000777.1:0-934 GCF_036961605.1 Streptomyces sp. KLMMK | reverse complement strand
TACGGCGTACGGCGTGTGGCCGTGCCCGGCTGCTATCCGACCGCCGTGTCGCTGGCGCTGTTCCCGGCCTACGGGGCGGGGCTCGCGGAGCCGGAGGCGGTGATCGTGGCGGCGTCGGGGACGTCGGGTGCGGGCAAGGCGGCCAAGCCGCACCTGCTCGGCTCCGAGGTCATGGGCTCCATGAGCCCGTACGGCGTGGGCGGTTCCCACCGGCACACGCCCGAGATCGTCCAGAATCTCTCCGCCGCCGCGGGGGAGCCGGTCACGGTCTCCTTCACGCCCACCCTGGCGCCGATGCCGCGGGGCATCCTCGCCACCTGCAGTGCCAAGGCCCGCCCCGGTGTGACGGCCGGCGGCCTGCGCGCCGCGTACGAGAAGGCGTTCGCGGACGAGCCCTTCGTGCACTTGCTGCCCGAGGGGCAGTGGCCCGCCACCGCCGCCGTCCACGGCTCCAACACCGTGCTGGTGCAGGTGGCGCTGGACGAGGCGGCCGGGCGGATCGTCGTGGTGAGCGCGATCGACAACCTGGCCAAGGGCACCGCCGGTGGCGCGGTGCAGAGCATGAACATCGCCCTCGGCCTCCCCGAGGAGCTGGGCCTGCCGGCCACGGGAGTGGCGCCATGAGCGTCCGCCGGGTCATAGCGACCCTTCTGGCACGGCTGGTGCCGTGCGACACGGCCAAGAACACGACGAGCAACCGGGCGAACGAGGAGATGCAGTGAGCGTCACGGCAGCGAAGGGATTCACGGCGGCGGGTATCGCCGCCGGGATCAAGGAGAGCGGCAGTCCCGACCTGGCCCTCGTGGTCAACCGGGGCCCGCGCCTGGCCGCTGCGGGCGTCTTCACCTCGAACCGGGTGAAGGCCGCGCCGGTGGTGTGGTCGCAGCAGGTCCTCAAGGGCGGACAGGTTTCGGCCGTGGTCCTCAACTCCGGT
>NZ_JBAMDC010000776.1:0-947 GCF_036961605.1 Streptomyces sp. KLMMK | reverse complement strand
CCGATGGACGTTTCATACTGCTCCTCCTGCAGGCATGAGTGGGGTTGGGGGCTTGAGGTGGGCCGATTCGGCGATCTGCCGGCGGTAGTCGGCCTCGGTTTCGGGGTTCCAGGGGATGCACCAGCGTCCTGAGGGGTCTTTGCGCCCGGGGGTGAGTTCGTGAGCGAGCCAGTAGTAGACAGTTCCGGGGCCGATCCCGAGCCGGGCGGCGACTTGCTTGACGGAGAGCTCGCCGTCGCGCAGGCAGCGGGTGCGGGGAGCGTGGATCTTGTAGGCGTGGCGGACCCAGCGCACCGCCTTGGCATCGTAGGGCCGGCCTTTGCCGGTGCGGTGGCCGTACTGGTTGAGGGTGTCGGCGAGGTCCTGATCGTTGAGGACGGGGCCGAAGCGGCGGGCCAGGGCGAGGGCCTTGGGCGGGGTGCGGGGCGGTCCGCTGCGCGGGGTGGTGATCAGGTCGGTGGCGCCGGTGTGCCAGCGCACCGCGATGCGGACGTCGCCGAACTCGTCGTCGGGCAGCAGGATGACGTCGCTGATCACCGCTCGCAGGAGGCGTTTGCGGTCTTTCGCGCTGGTGGTCGGGGCGTCCCAGAGGCGGGGCAGGTCGGTGGCGAGGGCCTCGATCTCGATGCGGCCGGGCAGCGGCGGGCGGGCCTCGCGGACGTGGACGAGCTGGGTCTCGGCCTCGGCCAGGGCCGCGAGCTTTTTCTCCCACCGGTCCTCGAGACTGCGGGCGACCAGCCGGTTCTCCGGCTCGACCCGGCTGAAGGCCCGCTCGGCGCGGTCCGCTTCGTAGCGGGCCCGTTCCACGGTGAGTTGGGCGGCGCGGTGAGCGCGGCTGTGCCGCTGGGCGACCTGTTCGGCGGCGTCCAGGGCGAGGGCGATCTCGTCGTGGGTGAGGGTGGTCAGCAGCAGGCAGGCGACCACGCCGTCGACGGTCGCGGCGGCGA
>NZ_JBAMDC010000775.1:0-971 GCF_036961605.1 Streptomyces sp. KLMMK | reverse complement strand
CTAGTGCTCGATTCCTCTTTCGATGGGTATATGCCCTGGTGACAGGTCGGTCTCGGGGGTGGGGTGCCGGGCGATGGTCTTACGGGCACGGCAGGACAGCAGGCCGGGTGAGCGGGTGATGGTGCTGCGGCTGGCGAGAGCGAGGAAGGCCCCGCGGGACCTGGCGATGCGCGCGCGGATGGTCGAGCTGAGCTGGGCCGGGGAGACCGTGCCGACAATCGCCTGGGAGCTGGTCTGCAGTGAGAAGACCGTGCGACGCTGGCTGCACCGCTTCAACCATTCCGGGCTCGAGGGGCTGGAAGACCTCGGTGGCCAGGGACGCAAACCCAGGATCACCCAGGCGGAACGCTCACACATCATCGCCCTGGCCAGAGCAGCGCAACCGGGCCGGTTGGAAGTACAGCCGGACGGTGAACTGGAAGCCGCCGATGATTCAGGGCCGCCACTGTGGACACTCGACACACTCGCCCAGGTGGCCCGGCAAGACGGGATCGAGATCGGCCGTTCCCAGGTCAGACGCATCCTCCTTGCCGAGGGTGTGCGCTGGCGACGCACCCGGTCCTGGACACAGTCGCGGGATCCGGACTTCGAGGGAAAAGGACGCGGATCACCGGCCTGTACACCTGCCCGCCCGACGGTGCGACGGTCATCTGCGCCGACGAGCTCGGGCTGGTGATCCCCCGAACCTTCCCGCCGGCGCCGTGCTGGTCGCCGGACGGTCACCGCATCAAATCCGAGGTGGACTACAGCCGCGGGCCGGAGAAGACCTGGGTCTACGGCGGCCTGCGAGTACGGGACGGACAACAGGTCACTATGACCGCGCCATCCCGAAACAGCGTCTTCTACCAGCACTTCCTGCAACTGCTCGAGGTGGCCAATCCCACCGGTGTCATCTACGTGATCACGGACAACCTCTCCTCGCACAACAGCCTGCCGACCCGTACCTGGCTGGAGGGCCACCCCCGCATCCG
>NZ_JBAMDC010000774.1:0-978 GCF_036961605.1 Streptomyces sp. KLMMK | reverse complement strand
CGCCTTTCGCCTTTCAGCTTTCGCTTTCCGGCGATGATCCCGACTTTATCAGATGCTTTCCGGCCGAAGCTAATCGGCTTTTCGCTTCCGATAAGGGATCGAGGTGCTCGGGGTGAATCTCGTTCACCACCGGAGCGCTGTAGACACTAACCGTTCCGTTGGAACCTGTCCAGTTCCCCCGGCAACCGTTCGAATCTACCTCCCCACTCGTCCTGTGTCAACAGGTCTTGTGGGACGAGGAGGACACTACCAGGCTGACCAGCCCCTCTGCACATCAGGCGAAGGACGACGGCGGGCTGTCCAGGTCCTCCAGCTCGATGCCGGGTGCCGACAGGACGACGTCGCCGGCGAGGTTCACCGTGTGCTGCTCACCGGTCTCCAGGTCGGTGACCTGGTACGCGTCCACCTGGAGCGGGCCGTCGTCCGTGGCGTGTGCCGTCCGGCCGACCAGGGCCCACGACTGGTCGAGGGTCCGCGGGGCGAGGACGGGGGAGGTGAAACCGACGAGCCGGATGCGCGTCGCGCCGGCGCCGGGGGTCAGCCGCAGGGCCCGGGACAGGGCGACGTAGAAGGCAGGGGACGCGCCGGTGAAGGCACGGGCCTCGGCGACGTTGCCTTCCGTGGCGTGCTCCCCGGTCGGGTCGGTGCGGACCCAGGTCACTCCGTCGAGGGCCGCGCCGCGCACCTGCCAGCTTCCGGCGTGGAGCTGCACGCGGATCGGCCGGCCCAGCTCGTCGAGGGTGAGGTCGACGGATCCTGCGTGGTCGCCGGAGGGCGTGGTGATCTGCGAGACGTAGCGCCAGCCGGAGGGGCCGGTGGCGCAGTGGAAGTGCTCCTCACCGAGGGGGGTGTGGTCGTGCGGGTCGTGGAGCGAGTAGCGGCCGCGGGGCATGGTGGGGTCCTCGACAGAACAGGGACAGGCCCCTGCCTTCCCGGCAGGGGCCTGCTACCGATTGCTTTTGGTGCTGCTGGTGGTGC
>NZ_JBAMDC010000773.1:0-1003 GCF_036961605.1 Streptomyces sp. KLMMK | reverse complement strand
GGTAGGTCAGTCCCGGCATGCTGCAGTACGGACAGCACTCTGCCCGCCCGCACGCCCCGGGCGGAATCCCCCGTGGGTCCCGGCTCGCCCCCGCCGATCGGAGGGGGTCCCTCCGCCCATCGGGGGGACGACGGGGGGAAGATCATAAGGAACGCCACGCTCCGCTTTCGGCCGTGGTTGCCGAAACCGTGCGGCAGGCTGGAGGCGTGACGGGAACCGGACAGGGTGCGTGACCGGAACCGGAGCAGGGAGAACCGGCTCTAGCCGGTCGTGGAACGAGCGCGGACGAGCAGGGAGCGAGCGGCATGACACCGGGCAGCGGGCGTGGAAGAGGTAACGGCAGGTGATCCGTGTTGCGGTGGTCGACGACGAGCAGCTCGTCCGGTCCGGTCTGAGGATGATCCTGGGCACGGCCCCCGACATCGAGGTGGTCGCCGACTGCGGCGGCGGCGAGGCCGTCGCCACCGTGGGCGCCAGCTCCCCCGACGTCGTTCTGCTCGACATCCGGATGCCGGACGTCGACGGGCTGACCGTTCTCCGCGCGCTGCGCGACGCCCCGCAGCCGCCCGCCGTCGCCATGCTCACGACCTTCGACGCCAACGAGTACCTGGCGGCGGCCCTGCGCGGCGGCGCGACCGGCTTCCTCCTCAAGGACACCGACCCGGAGCAGCTCGTCCAGGCCGTACGGACCCTCGCGGCGGGCGGCAGCGTCCTCGACCCCGGAGTGACCCGCGCGGTCATCGGCGGCTACCTCGCCTCCGAGGCGGAGACGACGGCCGCCGAGGCGGTGGCGGCGCTCACCCCGCGCGAGCGGGAGGTGCTCGCGCACCTCGGCGCGGGGCTGGCCAACCCGCAGATCGCGGAGCGCATGGGGCTCGCGCCCAGCACGGTCAAGGACCACGTCCGTGCCGTGCTCGGCAAGCTCGGCGGCCTGAACCGCGTCCAGGCCGCGATCGTCGCCGACCGGGCCGGGCTCGTCGCCGCGCAGGGCAAGCACCGGCCG
>NZ_JBAMDC010000772.1:0-1022 GCF_036961605.1 Streptomyces sp. KLMMK | reverse complement strand
TCGTGTTCGTACCGAAGGTCTCCACGAACAGACCCACCGGCTCGGCCTTGCCGATCGCGTACGCGACCTGCACCTCGCAGCGGGACGCCAGGCCTGCGGCGACGACGTTCTTGGCGACCCAGCGCATCGCGTACGCCGCCGAGCGGTCCACCTTGGACGGGTCCTTGCCCGAGAACGCACCGCCGCCGTGACGGGCCATCCCGCCGTACGTGTCGATGATGATCTTCCGGCCCGTCAGACCCGCGTCACCCATCGGGCCACCGATCTCGAAACGGCCCGTGGGGTTCACCAGCAGCCGGTAGCCGTCGGTGTCCAGCTTGATGCCGTCCTCGACGAGCTCCTTGAGGACGTGCTCGACGACGAACTCGCGGATGTCGGGAGCCAGGAGCGAGTCCAGGTCGATGTCCGACGCGTGCTGGGAGGAGACGACCACGGTGTCGAGGCGGACGGCCTTGTTGCCGTCGTACTCGATCGTCACCTGGGTCTTGCCGTCGGGGCGCAGGTAGGGGATGGTCCCGTTCTTGCGGACCTCCGACAGGCGGCGCGAGAGCCGGTGCGCCAGGTGGATCGGCAGCGGCATCAGCTCCGGCGTCTCGTCGCACGCGTAGCCGAACATCAGACCCTGGTCACCGGCACCCTGCCGGTCGAGCTCGTCCTCATCGCCCTCCACACGCGCCTCGTAGGCCGCGTCCACACCCTGGGCGATGTCCGGCGACTGCGCACCGATCGACACCGACACACCGCACGAAGAACCGTCGAAACCCTTCGTCGAGGAGTCGTAGCCGATGTCCAGGATCTTGTTGCGGACGAGCGAGGCGATCGGCGCGTACGCCTTCGTCGTCACCTCGCCGGCCACGTGCACCAGGCCGGTGGTGATCAGGGTCTCGACGGCCACGCGGGAGGTCGGGTCCTCCTTGAGCAGGGCGTCGAGGATCGTGTCGCTGATCTGGTCAGCGATCTTGTCGGGGTGACCTTCGGTCACGGACTCCGAGGTGAACAGGCGGCGGGACACATCGCTCCCT
>NZ_JBAMDC010000771.1:0-1025 GCF_036961605.1 Streptomyces sp. KLMMK | reverse complement strand
GCCGGGGCTGCTGCGCCGGCTCGGCCACATCGAGCTGGCCGACGGCCCAGAGGCCGCGGTCGCCCGGCTGCGCCGCACCGTCGACCTGATCCGGGGCGACACCGGGCACCGGGCCATGGCCCTGCTCGACCTGGCCCAGGCCGCCGCCATGACCGGCGACGTGCCGGAAGCGCTGCGGATCGTGGAACAGGAGGCGGGCGAACTCGACCGCGCGGGCGCCCCGAAGGAGCTGCGGGCGGGCTTCCGCGCCGTACGCGGCCTGCTCGAACTCCTCGAAGGCCGCGGGACGCACCAGGCGCCGCCCTCGACGTCCTCCCCCGCGCAGCTCAGCGAAGTCGCCCGGAGCCCTTGGGTGCGCCGGGCCGAGGCCGCGCTGGCCGCCGTGAGCGCCCAGTGGAGCGGCACCCGGCGGGCCGAGGCGCTCCAGCAGGCCCGCCTGGCGCTCGGCGAGCCGGCCGCCACCGTCAACGACCACGCCCTGATGCGGCTGGGCCTCGTCCTCGTCCTGGCCCGGTCCGGTGCCGAGGAGGAGGCCCTGGAGAACTCCGCGGCCCTGCTGAGCGCGGCGACCGCGGAGGGTTCGCGCACCGTGGCGGCGCTCGCCCGGGCCGTGCTCGCCGAATGCACCTACCGCGCGGGCCGGCTGTCGGAGTGCCTGGACGCGGCGCACGAGGTGCTGGAGCGGGGCCCGGAGCCCGCCGAGCACGAGTGGCTGGGCTCCGCCATGGCCCGCGGCTGGCTGGGCAGCGCCCTGTACGAGTCGGGGGCCCTGGACCAGGCGCAGCGGGTCCTGCTGGAGCCCGGACTGGAGGCCGCGGTGCCGGCGATCACGCTGCCGGGCCTGCTGTTCCACCGCGGGCGGCTGCAGGTCGCGCTGGGGCGGGTCGGTCCCGGGCTGGCGGACCTGGAGGAGTGCGGGCGGCTGCTGCTGCACCGTGGCTGGACCAACCCGGCGCTGTGGCCGTGGCGTTCCGAGGCGGCCCTGGCGCACGCCCGGCTGGGCGACGAGGAGGCGGCCCGGCGGC
>NZ_JBAMDC010000770.1:0-1027 GCF_036961605.1 Streptomyces sp. KLMMK | reverse complement strand
GTTGGGGTCTGGCACAAGTTCCGTGACGCGGACACGCAGCGTGATGGTTGAGGGCCATGCAGTCGGTGGGGTAGTCGCCTTGAAATCGCTCCTCATGTGTGTGGTGCGGCCGATATTCGATCGCCGTGAACGAGGAGTCGCCTTCGCTGCTGGACCTGTTCTTCCCGTCGGTGGCCGGGATCGCAGTCGCAACCGTGGATGCCGATGGAGATGCGATACGCATCGAGGTCCGGTGCACGCCGCCAGGTGCGGCCTGCCCTGGGTGCGGAGCCTGGTCGGAGCGGGTCCACAGCTCCTACCTGCGGTTTCCGGTGGACTTGCCGAGTGGAGAGCGACGAGTAGTGCTGTCCTTACGTGTCCGGCGGTTCATCTGCGCGGACGCCTCGTGCGCGAAACGGACGTTCGCGGAGCAGGTGCCGGGGCTGACACGCCGCCATGGCCGGACCACCGAACGACTCCGCACGGCGATGGGCACGATCGGCCTGGCCCTCGCCGGCCGGGCCGGTGCCCGGCTCGCACGTCATATCGGGATCTCCACCAGCCGCAGCACACTGCTGCGTCGGGTCATGGAACGGCCAGACCCACCGGTCACCCAGCCGCGGGCGGTCGGCGTCGACGACTTCGCCCTGCGCAGAGGACACGTCTACGGGACCGTCGTGATCGACGCGGAGACTCACCAGGCCCTGGACCTGCTGCCCGAACGGGACACCGGCACGTTGGCTCCATGGCTAGCCCGGCATCCGGACATCAAGGTCATCTGCCGGGACCGCTCTGGCGCTTACGCCGACGCCGCCACCATCGCGGCACCGCAGGCTGTACAGGTCGCCGGCCGATTCCACCTGTGGCAGAACCTCGCACAGGCAGCCGAGAAGACCGTGGCTGCCCACCGGAGGTGCCTGCGCGACCTCCCGCCGCCCGAGCCCGTGGTGGAACCGGCATGGGAGACGCCGGCCGAGATAGGTCAGGAGGACGACGAGCCCTCCGGGAAGTTCGCCGAGCGGGCCCGGAACCACCATGCCCTCGTCCA
>NZ_JBAMDC010000077.1:0-22204 GCF_036961605.1 Streptomyces sp. KLMMK | reverse complement strand
CGCTGGTGCGCACCTCCATGGAGACGGTCAGCGGCGGCACGCGGCTGACCATCCACGGCTCCGGCGGGTACGACTTCACGCGGCCCGCCGGGCGGCTGACGGTGCTGGTGCCCGAGGATGCGGCCGGTGCGGCCGAGCACCGTCCGATCACGGAGGTCTTCTCCCCGGGCGAGCTCTTCATGAAGAACCGCGGCGCCGGGGTCCCGGCCGACAAGTGGGTGCGGCTCGACACGGCCTCGCTCGCCGACGGGAACCTCCTGACCAGCGGCGCCACCGACCCGCTCGCCGCGGCCGAACTGCTGGGCGGCGCCCGCGAGGTGACATACATGCGGGACGAGCGGGTAGGCGGAGTCCGGGTGCGGCACTACTGGGGCACCATCGACCTGGGCCGGGCGGCGCGCTCCGCCCCGGCGCGCGACCGGGGGCCGCTCGCCACGGCGGCCAAAGGTTTCTCCAGCGGCACGGTGGCCTTCGATGCCTATCTGGACGAGCAGGGCAGGCCGCGCCGGCTGCGGCACCGCTTCAGCGTGGAGGGCACGGGGCCGTCGGCGCCGCCGGCCCCTATGACGGTGGTCTCGACGGTCGAGTTGTACGACTTCGGCGCCGATGTGGCCGTGGACCTACCCGATGCCGCCGATATCTATGCGGGGAAGGTCGGATCGCCGCGGAATTGACGCGGCAGGGCGTAGTTGGCCATGGAAATGGTCCTTCTGTGCCATGCGCGCCATGTGTACCGATCACTACGCTGGTAAGGCGAGGAAACCTCGAAAGACCCAGACCCGAGCGAAAGACCCGAGGAGGTGAATCACGTGGTTTCGCGACGCGGTTCGTCGGGTGGGCCGGATCCCGTGGCCCTCATCGAGATCGATCTCTACGGTGATTTGATGATCGCCGCGTCCAGTGCGGATGAGGACCGGCTGAGCGCCGATCGTATCGACGAGGTTTTGCGGGTCGTTCCCGCAGGGGGCAAGCGCGAGGACTGACCGCCCGGGGTGTCCGGCGCCGCAGCGCAGTCCCGCGGTGCGGTGTTCCTGTGCCCCGCCGGGCTCCGGCGGGGCACGGAAGACCGCTCAGGTCCGCAGCAGGCGCGCGATCGCTGCGCTGGCCTCCGCGACCTTGGCGTCGATCTCGTCCCCGCCCTGGACCGCGGCCTGGGCGACGCAGTGCCGCAGGTGCTCCTGCAGGAGCTGCAGGGCGAAGGACTGCAGCGCCTTCGTGCCGGCCGACACCTGGGTGAGTATGTCGATGCAGTAGACGTCTTCCTCGACCATGCGCTGGAGGCCGCGGATCTGGCCCTCGATCCGGCGCAGGCGCTTGAGGTGCTGGTCCTTCTGATGGCTGTAGCCGTGCGGGCCGGAATGCTCTCCGGCGGGGGCCTCGGCGTGGCAGGCCGCGGCCGTGCCGGTCGCCGGTGCGTCGTCGCCGCCGGCCGGCGGGGCTTCCGTGGTCGTCATGGCGTCCGTCCTCCTGCCGTCCGGCGGGCCCGCGGCCCGGGATTCACCCGTGCTGCCGGGCATACTCCGCTCGTATACCCCCAGCGGGTATAGAGTACAGAATTTTGCCCGCTGCGGCGGTACCTGGCTTCATGAGCACTCTGCCCGATGGGCGACACTGAGGGAATGCCAGTTAGCTGTGGCTGGATGATGCGCCTAGCATCAACGAGACCGAATCCGTTGCACCCCGAGGATCCCACGTGCGCTTTCGTCTGACCCCCAGGGAGACGAGCTTCTACGACATGTTCGCCGCCTCCGCGGACAACATCGTCACGGGCTCCAAGCTCCTGATGGAACTGCTCGGAGCGGATACGTCCGCCCGGGCCGAGATCGCCGAGCGGATGCGCGCAGCGGAGCACGCGGGTGACGATGCGACGCACGCGATCTTCCACCAGCTGAACTCTTCGTTCATCACGCCGTTCGACCGCGAGGACATCTACGCCCTCGCCGGCTCGCTCGACGACATCATGGACTTCATGGAGGAGGCCGTCGACCTGGTCGTCCTGTACCAGATCGAGGAACTCCCCAAGGGCGTCGAGCAGCAGATCGAGGTCCTCGCGCGGGCCGCGGAGCTGACCGCCGAGGCCATGCCGAACCTGCGCACCATGACCAATCTCACGGAGTACTGGATCGAGGTGAACCGTCTGGAGAACCAGGCGGACCAGATCCACCGCAAGCTCCTGGCCCAGCTCTTCAACGGCAAGTACGACGCCATCGAGGTGCTGAAGCTCAAGCAGATCGTGGATGTGCTGGAAGAGGCGGCGGACGCGTTCGAGCACGTCGCCAATACGGTCGAGACCATCGCGGTCAAGGAGTCCTGACCCCCGGTGGACACCTTCGCTCTCGTCGTGACCATCGGGGTCGCGCTCGGCTTCACCTATACCAACGGCTTTCACGACTCCGCGAACGCCATCGCGACCTCGGTCTCCACGCGGGCGCTGACCCCGCGCGCGGCCCTCGCGATGGCGGCCGTGATGAACCTCGCCGGTGCCTTCCTGGGCAGCGGGGTGGCCAAGACGGTCAGCGAGGGCCTGATCGAGTCGCCGGTCGGCGACAAGGGGATGGGCATCCTCTTCGCGGCCCTGATCGGCGCGATCGCCTGGAACCTGATCACCTGGTACTTCGGCCTGCCCTCGTCCTCCTCGCACGCCCTCTTCGGCGGCATGGTGGGCGCGGCGCTCGCGGGCGGCACCGGCGTCATCTGGTCGGGCGTCGTCGAGAAGATCGTCATCCCGATGTTCATCTCGCCCTTCGTCGGCCTGATCCTCGGCTATCTGGTGATGGTCGCGATCATGTGGATGTTCCGCAGGGCCAACCCGCACAAGGCCAAGCGCGGCTTCCGGATCGCCCAGACGGTCTCGGCCGCCGGCATGGCGCTCGGCCACGGTCTGCAGGACGCCCAGAAGACCATGGGCATCGTGATGATGGCGCTGGTCATCGGCGATGTGCAGGCCAAGGGTGACGCCATCCCGGTCTGGGTCAAGCTCTCCTGCGCGATCATGCTCTCGCTCGGCACCTACGCGGGCGGCTGGCGGATCATGCGGACGCTCGGCCGCAAGATCATCGAGCTGGACCCGCCGCAGGGCTTCGCGGCCGAGACCACCGGTGCGTCGGTCATGTTCACGACGGCCTTCATGTTCCACGCGCCGATCTCCACCACGCATGTGATCACCTCGGCGATCATGGGTGTCGGTGCGACCAAGCGGGTGAACGCGGTCCGCTGGGGCGTCGCCAAGAACATCATCCTGGGCTGGTTCATCACGATGCCGGCCGCGGCCGCCGTCGCTGCGCTCAGCTATTGGGTGGTCAACCTGGCCTTCGGCTAGCCGGCGGCGCACGAACGCGGACGGGCCCGCCCCCTGGTACGAACAGGGGGCGGGCCCTTCGCCTTGCGGCGGCACCGCCATGCAGCGCCGTAAGGCGGCTCAGGGGGAGGCTGCCTAGCCGAACCGGCCCGAGATGTAGTCCTCCGTGGCCTGGACCGACGGGTTGGAGAAGATGCGCGCCGTCTCGTCGATCTCGACCAGCTTGCCCGGCTGGCCGACGCCCGCCAGGTTGAAGAAGGCGGTGCGGTCCGAGACGCGCGCGGCCTGCTGCATGTTGTGCGTGACGATCACGATCGTGAAGCGCTCCTTCAGCTCCCCGATCAGATCCTCGATCGCGAGCGTCGAGATCGGGTCGAGCGCCGAGCAGGGCTCGTCCATCAGCAGGACCTGCGGTTCCACCGCGATCGCCCGGGCTATGCACAGCCGCTGCTGCTGACCGCCGGAGAGGCCCGCTCCCGGCTTGTTCAGCCGGTCCTTGACCTCCTTCCAGAGGTTCGCGCCCTGGAGGGACTTCTCGACCACGTCGTCCAGCTCGGACTTGCGGATGCGCCCGCCGTTGAGCCGGATGCCCGCGGCCACGTTCTCGTAGATCGACATGGTCGGGAAGGGGTTCGGCCGCTGGAAGACCATGCCGACCGTGCGGCGCACGGAGACCGGGTCGACGCCGGCGCCGTAGAGGTTCTCGTCGTCCAGCATCACCTTGCCCTCGACCCGGCCGCCGGGGGTGACCTCGTGCATGCGGTTCAGGGTGCGCAGGAAGGTGGACTTGCCGCAGCCGGAGGGGCCGATGAAGGCGGTCACGGAGCGGGGCTCGACGGTCATCGAGATGTCGTCGATGGCCTTGTGGGCGCCGTAGTACGCGGAGAGGCCGCTGACGTCGATTCGCTTGGCCATGGGGATCACTTCTGCTTTCTGCTATCGCTGTCAGCGATGGGTCTTGGGGGCCTTCCAGCGGGCGATGCCGCGGGCCACCAGGTTGAGGATCATGACGAAGGCGATGAGGACGAGAGCCGCCGCCCAGGCGCGGTCGTAGCTGGCGTCGTTGCCGGCCGCCCACTGCTCGTAGATGTAGTACGGCAGGGAGGACTGGGCGCCTTCGAAGGGGTTGTTGTTGATCACCTGGGAGCCGAAGACCAGGAGGACGATCGGGGCGGACTCGCCGGCGATGCGGGCGATGGCCAGCGTGACGCCGGTGGCGATACCGCCGATCGCCGTGGGCAGCACGACCTTGAGAATCGTGCGCCACTTGGGCACGCCCAGGGCCAGCGAGGCCTCGCGCAGCTCGTTGGGGACGAGCTTGAGCATCTCCTCGGTCGAGCGGACCACGACCGGCATCATCAGGATCGCCAGGGCCATCGCGCCGGCGAAGCCGGAGTAGCCGAAGTCGAGCATGAGGATCCAGAAGCTCAGGATGAACAGGCCCGCGACGATCGACGGGATGCCCGTCATGACGTCCACGAAGAACGTCACGGCCTTGGCCAGCCGGCCCCGGCCGTACTCGACCAGGTAGATCGCCGTCAGCAGGCCGACGGGGGCCGCGACGGCCGTGGCGATGCCGACCTGCTCCAGCGTGCCGATGATCGCGTGGTAGACGCCGCCGCCGGGCTGGATGGTCAGCACCCCGCCCATGGAGTGGGTGAGGAAGTTCCCGTCGAGGACCTTCGCGCCGCGGGCGACGGTCTCCCAGACCAGCGAGACCAGCGGCACGACGGCGAGCAGGAAGCAGACCCAGACGAGGCTGGTGGCGAGGCGGTCCTTCGCCTGCCGGCGGCCCTCGACCCGGGCCGCGAGCGCGTACATCACGAGGACGAAGAGGCCGCCGGCTATCAGGCCCCACTGGATCCGGCTGCTCAGCGCGGCGCCCAGGCCGATACCGCAGCCCGCGGCGATCGCGCCGGCGGCGACGGCGGCCGGGGTCCAGCGCGGCAGGCGCGGCTGGTGCAGGGAGACGGGGCGCGGCTGCGGGGCGCTGTCGGCGACCAGCGGCTGGTCGATGGTCACGTCGCTCATTCCGAGTACTCCTTGCGACGCGCGATGATCATCCGGGCCGCGCCGTTGACCAGCAGGGTCAGGACGAAGAGGACGAGGCCGGAGGCGATCAGGGCGTCCTTGCCGATCTCACCGGACTCCTTGAAGCTGCTCGCGATGTTCTGCGCGAACGTGCCGCCGCCCGGGTCCAGCAGGCTCGTGCCGATGATGAAGCTGGGGGAGAGGACGGTCGCGACGGCCATCGTCTCGCCGAGGGCGCGGCCGAGGCCCAGCATCGAGGCGCTGATGACGCCGGAGCGGCCGAAGGGGAGGACGGCCATCCGGATGACTTCCCAGCGGGTGGCGCCGAGCGCGAGCGCGGCTTCCTCGTGCATCTTCGGGGCCTGCAGGAAGACCTCGCGGCTGACGCTGGTGACGATCGGCAGGATCATGATCGCCAGCAGGATGCCGATGGTGAACAGGGAGCGCGCGGCGCCGTCGTGGTACGCGAAGATGCCGGTCCAGCCGAGGTAGTCGTCCAGCCAGCTGTAGAGGCCGCCCAGGTGCGGCACCAGGAAGAGGGCGCCCCACAGGCCGTAGACGATGGACGGCACGGCGGCGAGCAGGTCGATCACGTACGCGAGCGGGGCGGCGAGCCGGCGCGGGGCGTAGTGCGAGATGAAGAGTGCGACGCCGATGGCGACGGGCACCGCGATGACCATCGCGATCAGGGAGCTGACGATGGTGCCGAAGGCCAGGACGGCGATGCCGAAGACCGGCGGCGTGGCGTTGGCGTTCCACTCGAAGGTGGTGAAGAAGCTGCCTTCGTTGTGGGAGAGGGCGTTGGTGGCCCGGACGGTGAGGAAGACCGCGATGGCGGCCATGATCACCAGGAGCAGGAGGCCGGAGCCGCGCGAGAGGGCGAGGAAGATCCGGTCGCCCGGGCGGGTGGCGGCCGACGGCCGCTCCTTGCCGGGGGGAGGCTGCGGTCCGGCTGTGGTGGCTGGGGTTATGTCCATGAGGTTCTCCGGTCTGCGGGGCCGCTTCCCTGCGGGGGAGAGGCGGCCCTGGTGCGGCGGTGCACCGGATGGTGCGACCGGGTTCCGGCGGCGGAACCCGGTCACACGCGGGTCAGGAGAGGCTCGCGACCGTCTCGCGGACCTTGGTGGCGATCTCGGCGGGCAGCGGGGCGTAGCCCATGTCCTTCAGGACCGACTGGCCGTCCTCGCTCGCGATGTAGGTCAGGAAGGACTTGACCGCGGGGAGGGTCTCCGCCTTGTTGCCCTTGTCGCCGACGATCTCGTACGTGACCAGGGTGATCGGGTAGGCGCCCTCGGCCTTGGTGGTGTAGTTGAGCTTGAGGGCGAGGTCCTTGCCGGTGCCGGCGATCTTCGCCTCGGCGATGGCCTTCGAGGCGTTGTCGGAGGTGGCCTCGACGGGGGCGGAGGCGCCGGTGTTGAGCTTCACCGTCTTGATCGAGTTGGCCGTGGCGTAGGACAGCTCGAAGTAGGAGATCGCGCCGTCGGTCTGCTTGACCTGCGAGGAGACACCGGCGGAGCCGTCGGCCGCCTGGCCGCCCTTGGCCTTCCAGGCCTTGCCGGCCTCGTACGGCCAGGACTTGTCGGCGGCGGCCTTGAGGTACTTGGTGAAGTTGTCCGTGGTGCCCGACTCGTCGGAGCGATGGAACGCCTGGATCTTGAGGTCCGGGAGCTTGGCGTCCGGGTTGAGCTTCTTGATCGCCTCGTCGTTCCACTTCTCGATCTTCGAGTCGAAGATCTTGGCGAGGGTGTCGGCGTCCAGGACCAGGTTGTCCACGCCGGGGACCTTGTAGCCGATCGCGATCGGGCCGCCGAGCAGGGGCAGGTTGATGCCCTGACCGCCCTTGACGACCTCCTTGGACTTGGCGACCTCCTCCGGCTTGAGCGCCGAGTCGGAGCCCGCGAAGGCGGTCTTGCCCTGCAGGAACTCCTGGATGCCCGCGCCGGAGCCGGTGGGCTTGTAGTTGATCTGGATGTCCTTGCAGGCCGCGGTGAAGTTCTTCACCCACAGGTCCATGGCGTTCTTCTGCGCGGACGAGCCCGAGGCCAGGAGCTGGCCCTTGCCCTCGCACTTGATGTTGCCCGCGGCCTTGGTGGAGCCGCCGCCGGTGGAACCACCACCGCTGTTGTCGTCGGAGCCGCACGCCGTGAGGACCAGGGCACCGGAGACGGCGATGGCGCCGAGAGCGACGGCGCGGAGCCGGTTCTTGCGCTGAAGCTTCACTTTCGGGTGTTCCTTCCGGGAGCCGCCGCTGGGGCGGCGTGCGAGAGGTGACCGGTGCGGACGCTTCTGCCCGCACCCTCTATTGGCGAAATTAGGCAGATCAGGTGAAGCGGTCGATGGAGCAGAGTGAACGGAGGGTGAACCTCACCCGTCAGGGTGGTGGCCCTCTACGGGATCTTGGAGCGGCCCCATTCCCGCCGATCTTCGCGAGTGTGACGCAGATCTCTGTCGGTTTGCGGGAGGTCATGGCAGCATCCCTTCCTCGCGTGACGGTATGTCAGACGTGGGGGCGGTAGCCGCGGAGGTGGCCTGTGGGGCGGAACGGCTGGAGTGCGGGCACGGCGAACACTGGGAGCATGGCGGGCGGCAGAGACGAGGGCTGCGGAGGCAAGCGCGTGATCTCGGTGACCGCATTGATATGTGTACTGGCCGTGGCCGGGGTGGTGGTCACCATGCCCGGCACGGCCTATGCGCAACCGAAGCCGCCGCGCACCCTGGAGGACGTCCACCAGGAGGTCGAGGGCCTCTACCGGCAGGCGGAGGCCGCCACGGACGCCTACAACGCGGCCGACGAGGCCCAGCGCCGCCAGGAGAAGTCGATCACCGAGATCGCGAAGTCCGCGGCCGAGGCCAAGGAGCGGATGAACCGCCTCAAGAACCAGGCCGGCTCCCTGGCCCGCGCCCAGTACCGCGACGGCACCCTCCCGCCCCAGGCCCGCCTCCTGCTCTCCGGCTCCCCGGAGAGCTTCTTCGACGGCGTGGCCCTCACGCACAAGGGGCAGGCCGCCACGCGCGGGCTGATCACCGAGGTCGCCGCGGTCCAGAAGACCCTCGACGGCTACGCCAAGGCCGCCGGCGAGCGCTGGAAGACCCTCGACGGCGAGCGCCGCAAGAAGGAAGGCGCGAAGAAGCAGATCGAGGCGAAGCTCGCGGCCGCCAAGGAGCTGGAGTCGAAGCTGGAGGAGAAGGAGAAGGAACGGCTGCGGCAGCTGGAGGAGGAGCGGGCCCGGCAGTCCCAGCAGAAGTGGCTCGCCTCGGACGCGGTCAAGGGCGCCGTCCTCAAGGGCTCGGGCGCGGCGACGGCCGAGGGCAGGCGCGCGGTCGAGTTCGCCGCGGCCCAGATCGGCAAGAACTACGTGTGGGGCGCCGAGGGCCCGGACACGTACGACTGCTCCGGGCTGACGCTCAAGGCGTGGGCGGCCGCCGGCCGCGCGATCCCGCGCACGTCACAGGACCAGTGGCGGCAGCTGCCGAAGATCGGCCTCAAGGACATGCGGCCGGGCGACCTGATCATCTATTTCGCCGACGCGAGCCACGTGGGGGTGTACGTGGGCGACGGCGCGATCGTGCACGCGCCGCGGCCCGGCCGGCAGGTCACGATGGCGGGAGCGGGGTCGATGCCGGTGCTGGGGGTCGTACGGCCCGGGTAGCGCCCGCCCGCGTGTGACGCGCGTCGCGCGGAGCGCCCCCGCCGGGGTGATGTTTGTCATCGCGGGTTCCTCCCCGCACGCACCAAAAGCCGCCCTGGCTGGGGCATATGACAGCGGCGAGTGGCTCCGCTCCATTCCGTTGGACAGTGCCCTGCCGCTATGGTCGCGTTCGGCACCCGCCGGGCGGCGGGGCGCCATGCCTTCAGGGGGGCGGAGGCACCTCCGGCGGTCGCCGGAGGAGGAAGGAAACCGTGACCATGTCCGTACCCGCGCCGAGGGCCCCGGAGCAGGCTGCCGCACCGGCACCCGACGCCGGGCTGACCCTCCTGGTGATCGAGGGCGACCCCGCCGGGCCGCTGTCGATGCCGGACATCACCGAGATGTCGGGGGTCGAGGGCAAGCCGGTCCGCATCCGCACCGCCCGCAACCTCACCGAGGCCGAGCGGCTCCTCACCGACGACGTCCACTGCATCCTCCTCGACCTCGCGGACGCCGGCGCGGCCGCGGGCACCCCCGGCAGCGGGCCCGGCAGCGGCCCCGGCCGCCCCGACGAGCTGGACACCCTGCGCCAGGTGCTGGAGCTCGCCCCGCACCACGCCGTGCTCGCCCTGACCGCCGAGGCCGACACCGACCGGGCCGCCGAGGCCGTACGCGTCGGCGCCCAGGACTACCTCTCCCGCGACGAGCTCGACGGGCGCGTCCTCAGCCGGGCCATCCGCTACGCCGTCGAGCGCAAGCGCGCCGACCTCGCCCAGCTGCAGCTCACCGAGTCCCGGCTGCGCGCCCAGGAGAACGCCCGCCTCGAACGCGGCCTGCTGCCCACCCCGCTGCTCGCCGGCTCCGGCCTGCGCTTCGCCGCCCGCTACCGGCCCGGCCGCAGCCGCGCCCTGCTCGGCGGCGACTTCTACGACATGGTCCGCACGCCCGACGGCACCGTCCACGCGATGATCGGCGACGTCAGCGGCCACGGCCCCGACGAGGCCGCCCTCGGCGTCGAACTGCGCATCGCCTGGCGCGCGCTGACCTTCGCCGGGCTCTGCGGCGACGAGCTCCTCGCCACTCTGCAGCAGGTCCTGGAGCACGAGCGCGCGGACGACGAGACCTTTGCGACGCTGTGTGCCGTCGACATATCGGCGGACGGGCGCCGCGCGGGCCTCAGCCTCGCCGGCCACCCCGCCCCGCTGCTCGTACGCCCCGGCGCGGCCCCGCACCTGCTGCCGCAGGAGGACGGCGGCCCGGCGCTCGGCCTGCTCCGGCGCGCCCGCTGGCCGCGCCGCCAGGTCGAACTCGGCGGCCTGTGGAGCCTGCTGATGTACACCGACGGCCTGATCGAGGGCAGGGTCGGGGCCGGGACGCGGCGCCTGGGCCAGGAGGGCATGATCGAACTGATCGGCCGCCGGCTCGCGGAAGGGCTGCGCGGCCAGGAACTCCTGGACGCGGCGGTCGCCGAGGTGCAGGACCTCAACGGCGGGGAGCTGACCGACGACCTCGCGGTGCTGCTGCTCGACCGGGGCGGCCGGGCTCCTGCGGAGGGCGACCGGCCCCACTGGCCCGCGGGGCGGGCGGCCGTGCCGCCGGTACGGACGTAGGCGCCGGTACGGACGCAGGCCCGTGCGTCAGCGGCGGCCGTTGTACGGCCCGTAGGGGCCGTCCGAGCTGGATCCGCCGCCGCGGCGGCGCGGGCCGCGGCCTCCCGAGGCCTGCTTGAGCGCCGGCCGGACGTCCACGATGTAGACGATCGTGGCGATCAGGCCGAGGACCGGCAGGAAGCTCATGATCCCCATGAAGAGGTTCACGGCGACGGCGACGCCGAGGATGATCAGCCAGAACGCCTTGGACTGCTTGTCCGCGGCGCGGTAGGCGTCCTCGCGGTGCACGGCGGCGTTGACGAACGCGAACAGGCTGAACACGAGCAGGCCGATCGACACCCAGTACATGACTTCGCCGAAGGCTTGCAGAAGCACGTCGCTCACCTTGCCCGTCTCGTTCGGTCCGTCCTGACCGCCACCGTACCCGGAGAACGGTCCGGGCACGCGAAATGTGCCCGGACCGTACGCGGTCCGCTGCCGCGAGCCGGTTACTCGCCGGTCTTGGCGTCGGCCTTCTTCGCGGCGGCCGTCTTCTTGGCCGGGGCCTTGCGGGCGGCGGCGGGCTTGTCCCCGGCGTCGTCCGAGGCGGCGTCGTCGGAGGCCGTCCTGTCCTCGGCGGCGGCCTTGTCCTCGGCGGCGGCCTTCCCGGCCTCCGGCCCGGCCGTCCCCGTCTCCGTCTTCGTCTCCGCCTCCGGCTCGATGGCCACGGCGATGTCCTGGAACTCGTCGGCGACGTCGCCGCGCCACTGCTTCACGGCCGTACGGCCGCGCTCGGCCAGCTTCTCGAACTGCTCGCCG
This sequence comes from Streptomyces sp. KLMMK, assembly GCF_036961605.1. Lineage (NCBI taxonomy): Bacteria > Bacillati > Actinomycetota > Actinomycetes > Kitasatosporales > Streptomycetaceae > Streptomyces > Streptomyces sp. KLMMK. Next base: position 10,838 of record NZ_JBAMDC010000077.1, on the reverse strand, counting down.
GCCGCCGCCGCGTACCCGACGGCCTGCCCGACGCCCTTGAGCGCCAGGTCCTGCGCGGTCTGCCCCAGGTTCTTCACGTCGCTGTCGAGCGAGCCGACGATCTCGGTGAACTTCGCGGTCAGCGTGGCCTGGGCCTCCTTGGCCTGCCGCGCAACCCGCTCCTGCACCGCCTTGGGGTCGGTCTTCTTCAGCTGCTCGATGCGCTCGGGCGCCTCGGTGATCAGCTGCCCGAGCTTCTCGGCGGTGAGGTCCGCGGCACCCGCGGCGGCGTAGGCCGTGTCGGTCGCCGCGTTGCGGATGTCCTGCGTGGTGATGGCCATGGCGATGGTCTCCCGGATCAGCTGGAAGGTTTGCTGGCGTCGTCCGTCGCGAGCCCGTTCTCCTTGCGGAAGGACTCGTAGATCTGGAGCAGCACCTGCTTCTGCTGCTCGTTGATCGAGGGGTCGGCGAGGATCACACTGCGGACCTCCGCCTCGTCCCGGTCCCGCTCGTCGAGGATCCCGGCCTGCACGTACAAGGTCTCGGCGGAGATCCGCAGCGCCTTGGCGAGCTGCTGCAGGATCTCGGCGCTCGGCTTGCGCAGGCCGCGCTCGATCTGGCTGAGATACGGGTTGGACACCCCGGCGGCATCGGCGAGCTGCCGCAAGGTGAGCTGCGCATTGCGCCGCTGCTCGCGCAGGTACTCGCCGAGATTGCCGACGTTGAGTGATGCCATGCGCCCAGGCTGCCCGACGCTGCTAACTTTTGCAAGCAGGTGCTTGCAAAAGTTTGAGCGCGGCGGGCGGAGGTCCCCTTTCGGGGCGTCGTCAGCGGTCCAGGGGCGTGAGGTCGAGGCGGCGCAGGCGGTCGGGGTCGGCGAGGACCTCGATGGCGGTGATCCTGCCGTTCGTGACGGTGAAGGCCATGACGGACACCGGGTTGCCGTTCACGACCACCACGACGCCGGCGGCGCCGTTGATCAGGGCGGGCCGCGCGAACGGGGAGAGGCCGCTGAACCTGGCCGCCTGGGAGGCCACGGCCCGGGCGCCGGTGAGGGCGACGCTGAGGCGGGAGCGGGTGTCGCCGCCGTCGGCGCGCAGGACGACATCGGGGTCGAGTATGGCGACGAGCGCCTCGAAGTCGCCTTCGTGGGCGGCGGCGAAGAAGGCGTCGACGGCTTCGCGCTGGCGCGCGAGGTCGGGCTCGGGAGGCGTGGCCCGGCTCTGCACGCGGCGGCGGGCGCGGCTCGCGAGCTGCCGGGTCGCGGCCGTGGTGCGTTCGATCAGCGGGGCGATGTCGTCGAAGGGCACGGCGAACATGTCGTGCAGGACGAACGCGACGCGCTCGGCCGGCGCCAGGGAGGCGAGCACCACCAGCATCGCCAGCCCCACCGAGTCGGCCAGCAGCGCCTTCTGCTCGGGGTCGGGGCCGGACGGGTGGCTGATGACGGGGTCGGGCACGTGGATCTCGAGCGGGTCCTCCCGGCGCGCCTCGCGCGAGCGCAGCATGTTCAGGCACACGCGCCCCGCCACCGTGGTCAGCCAGCCGCCGAGGTTCTCGACGCCGGAGGTGTCGGTGCGGCCGTAGCGCAGCCAGGTCTCCTGGACGGCGTCGTCGGCCTCGCTCACGGAGCCGAGCATCCGGTAGGCCACGGCCCGCAGATGGCTGCGGTGCTCTTCGAAACGTTCCGCCAGAAGATCGCTGTCGTCCACGTGTCACATTCCTTCGTCGCGGCGGGTCATAGCAGCAGAAGGCCACGAAACAGCGAGGCGACCGGAAGATCAACTCCCGGCCCGACGAACTTGGAGAAGCCATGACCGCGACGCCCACCATCCTGGTCACCGGCGGCACGGGCACCCTCGGGAGCCACGTCGTCCCCCTCCTGCGGGAGGCCGGCCGCACGGTGCGTGTGCTCACCCGCAACGCCCGCCCCGCCGGGGACGGCGTCGAGTACGTGACCGGCGACCTGCTCCAGGGCGGGGGGATCGAGGCGGCGGTGGCCGGCGCCGGGACCGTCCTGCACCTCGCGGGCGGCCCCAAGGGCGACGACGAGGCCACCCGGAACCTGGTGCGCGCCGCGCAGGGCGCCGGGGTGCGGCACCTGGTCTGCATCTCGGTCGTCGGGGCGGACCGGATCCCGCTCGGCTACTTCCGCGCCAAGCTGGACGCGGAGCGGGCCGTCGCGGAGTCGGGGCTGCCGTGGACGACGCTGCGGGCCGCCCAGTTCCACGACCTGGCCCTGAAGGTGGCGCAGTCGATGGCGAAGCTGCCGGTCGTACCGGCGCCGGGCGGGCTGCTGTGGCAGCCCGTGGACGCCCGTGAGGTCGCCGCCCGGCTCGTGGAGCTGGCCCTCGGCGAGCCGGCGGGGCGGGTGCCGGACCTGACCGGGCCGAAGCTGTACGGGCTGGCCGAGCTGGCCCAGGGATACCTGAAGGCGCGGGGCAGGAGCCGGCTGACGCTGCCGGTGCGGATGCCCGGAAAGGCCGGCCGCGCCTACCGGGCCGGGGAGAACCTGACGCTCGAAGGGGCCACCGTGGGCGAGCGGACCTGGGAGGACTTCCTGGCGGAGCGGCTGGGCGCGGCACGGGCGGCCTAGGACGGCGTGGTCACGCCGCCGGCGTCGCTTCCGCCGCGAGGCGGGCCAGGCGTTCCTTGCCCCAGGTGCCCAGGGGGGCCAGGGCGGCGTTCAGGGAGCGGCCCTGTTCCGTGAGGGAGTACTCGACCTTCGGGGGCACCTGGTCGTAGACCTCGCGGTGGACGATGCCGTCGGCCTCCAGCTCGCGGAGCTGCTGGGCCAGCACCTTCTCGCTGATGCCCGGCAGCAGCCGCTTGGTCTCGCCGAAGCGGCGCGCGCGCTCGTCCAGCGCCCAGAGGATCAGGACCTTCCACTTGCCGTCGACGACGTCGATGGCGGCGTCGATCCCGCACTGGTACGGAAGTTGCTTCACGAGTCCTCCCCTGTCCGGCTCACGGGACGCCGGACCGTGTGCGGCCGCCCCTTACCAGCCTAAGCGGCGGCAGGCCCGGCACGGGTCGCCAAATCAACCCCATCCGGGGGTATCTGACGGACACTCGGTCGGAGGAGGGTGATGAGGCGTTGCCCGCTCGGCACGATGTGCCTGCCACCGGCCCCAACGGGGGTAGGGCCGGGGGCAGGAGTTCGTGTGCGCCGCGTGGACGGGTCCGGCCGGGGAGACCGGCGGACCGGGGGTCCGGGGTCAGGCGCCGTAGGGGCGGGCGGCGCGCGCCTCCCGCAGCGACAGGGCCCACCAGGTCAGCTGGTCGATCATGACCTTGGCCGCGCCGGCGGCCTGCTCGCCGGCCTCCGCGTCCAGGTGGCGGCCGTCGTCGTCGAACTTGCCCCAGGGGTTGTGGAAGCTGACCTGCTCGCGGATGGTGACCGCGTGCAGCTCGGTGAAGACCGGGCGCAGGTGCTCGACCGCGCGCAGGCCGCCGGAGAGGCCGCCGTACGAGACGAAGCCGACCGGCTTGGCCTGCCACTGGGTGTAGTGCCAGTCGATGAGGTTCTTCAGGGACGCCGGGTAGCTGTGGTTGTACTCGGGCGTCAGGACGACGAACGCGTCGGCCTGCTCCAGGCGCGGCGTCACCTCGGCGAGCGCGGCGGCGTCCTCGGCGGTGGGCTCGGAGCTGAGGCGCATCGGCAGGGGGTGGAGGGCGAGGTCGACCAGGTCGACCTCGATGTCACCGTGCCGGGCGGCCTGCTCGGCGAACCACTTGGCGACGGTGGGGCCGAAGCGCCCGTCGCGGGTGGAACCGACGATGACGGCGAGTCGGAAGGTGCTCTCGGACACGATGGGCCCTTCTGGGAGGCGGGGCGGGTGAGTGGCGGCCCGTGAGCCGTTGACCAGAAGTCTGGAATCTCAAGTCCGGTTGAGGTCAAGGGAGGTTGACCGGCCTGGGGGGTTTGCCGGGGAAAGTGGCGAAATTGAATGTCACTTTTTTCGGCGCCGGAGAGCCGCCCTCCCCGCCGTCGCCGGATCAGAACACGTCGGCGCACCAGGGCCGCCGCCCCGTGCGCAGCAGGGCGTCCGCGCGGGCCGGGGCGCCCGGGGTCTCCTCGTCCACGCGGCCCAGCGCCGCGAGCCGCACGGCCGACTCGTCGCCGAGCAGAAGGCTTCCCAACTCCGCGACGGACAGGGTGAGATCGGCCGAACGGTGCGTGGGGGCGCAGGAGGCGCCGCCGGGGCCGGCCTCCAGCAGGAAGCGCCCGCCGGCCAGCCCGGACCGGTCGGTGACGTCGAGGACGAGCGATCCGGCGACGGGGTACGTGCGCGCCCGCAGCAACTCCGGTACGTCCAGGGGCCGCACCCACAGGAAGTCGGCGTGCGCGACCACGCGCGCGGCCCGCGGGTCCGGCAGCAGCAGCGGCAGGAGGTCGTCCGGCGCGCGGTAGCCGGTGCGGACGCGGGTGATCCAGTCCGCCGACAGCAGGAACAGCCACAGGGCGCGCTCGGCGGCCGGGGTGGCCGCGACGAGGTCGAGGACGGTCGCCGTCTGGTGCGGCAGCTTGGCCTCCCACCGGTCGTCGGACGTGAAGACGAGGAGCCCGTCGACGCGGCCCTCCGCCGATCGGTGGAGCAGGAAGAACGGCTCGGTCCACGGGCCGTCGTCCGCCGGGAGCGCGCCGGTGTTGCGCCGCCACCACACCTCCGCACGGTCGACGAGGCCGTGCCGGACGGCCCGTACCCGCTCGTACAGCGCGGGCCCGTGCTCCCGGACCTCGGCGGCGTCCACGTAGTCGACCCGCCCGCCGTCCCCGGGGCCCGAGTGGCGCGGGTCCAGGCCGGTGCGGGCCACGTCCACCTCCCACTCCGTGACCCAGGCGGCGGGGCCGAAGCCGAAGCGGCCGTAGATCGGGTACTCGGCGGCGATCAGCGTCGCCGCGGCGTCGCCGCGCTCCTTGGCCTCCCGCAGGTCGCGGTCCGTCATGCGGCTGAGGAGCCCGCGGCGGCGGTGCGTGGCCGAGACGCTCACGTTGCTGACGGCGTTCGCGGTCACCGAGGCGCCGCCGGGGACGCTGAGCCGCTGCGTGAAGCTGCGGTAGGTGGCCACGCAGCGGCCGTCGTCGAACGCGCCCTGGGCGCGTGCGAGGTCCATGAGCTCGCGGCGGAAGACGAGCTCGGTCTTGCTCACGGAGGGCGGGAGGAGGTAGCCGGTACGGCGGGCCCGGACCCAGTTCGGCAGGTCGTCGTCGGTGATCGGACGGATGTCGAGGCTCATGGCCGCGACGCTAGGGGCCCGCCCGCGGCGGTCGCACGCGGATTTTCCCGGCCCGAGCGGGGCTGCGGAGGCCCGCTCGGGACGTCAGCGCGCTCGTGCGTCGCCGCGTCCGTGCGTCATGCGAGGAGGTCGTCCACTTGTGCTTCCCCTTCACGGTACCTGCGGGCGATTTCGGCACTGCAGTCGTCCGCCGTCCGCTGCAGCAGCTGGCGCCGCACCGACACCTGCCGCTCGTACGACGCCAGGCGGCCCATCGCCTCGTGCAGCTCGGCGTCCGTACGCGCGCCCAGGTCCGACAGCTCGACCTCCGACAGCATGTCCTCGGCCAGCCGCCGGTACTCCTCGCCGTGCGGCGTGCCCACCGTCACGTGGCGGGCGGACGAGCGGTGGTCCGAGGGGCCGTCCGCGAGGATCTCCGACAGCCGGTCCACGACCAGGCGGGCCATGACCGGGGCGCCCGGCGAGGAGCGGCGGGCCAGCTCGGCCCGGAGGATGTCGACGCGGCCCTGGAGCAGCCGCCGCACGTAGCTGAGGTCGGCCTCGTCCCGGCGGGCGTCGCCGCGCCGGGCGCGCAGCTCCACCAGGCTCAGCTCACCGAGGCAGCGGCCGGGGGCGTCCGCCTGCCGGCCGGAGCGCTGGCTCGGCGGCCGGGGCTGCAGGCTGTCCGCTGCCTTGAGCATGGGGCCGTCCTCAATGGGTGTGGTCATGCGCGTCTTCCGTTCCCCTCGGGCGGTGTGCGACCGCATCACGTTTGCCCGCACAAGGCACCGCCTGCACGCATCGTGCCACTGTGTGAGGTCCGGGCGCAGGGTCTCCGCACCCGAACGGACCTGGATGGACGCAGGGCATCATGGTCCGTATGCGTGCAGTGGTGCAGAGGGTGGACGGAGCGCGGGTCGTCGTGGACGGCGAGACCGTCGGGGAGATCATCGGACAGGGGTTGTGCGTCCTTGTCGGAGTGACGCACGACGACACCCCGCAGAAGGCGGAGCAGCTTGCCCGCAAGCTGTGGTCCGTACGGATCCTCGAGGACGAGAAGTCGTGTTCGGACGTCGGGGCGCCGCTGCTCGTGATCTCCCAGTTCACTCTCTACGGTGACGCCCGGAAGGGGCGGCGCCCCACGTGGAACGCGGCCGCCCCCGGCGGGGTTGCGGAGCCGCTGGTCGACGCTGTCGTTGCGCACCTCCGTGCGCTGGGGGCGCAGGTGGAGACGGGCCGTTTCGGGGCGGACATGAAGGTCTCGCTGACGAACAACGGCCCGTTCACGGTCATCGTGGAGGTGTGACGGCCGGCCCGGCGCCGCCCCTGCCGGGCGCGGTGCCGTGAGCCGGCGAACCGCGCCGGAGGCGTTACGGCTCGACCACGACCTCCTGGGACGCCGCCGTCTTCTCGCCCACCAGCAGCGGGGCGTCCACCGCGACGTTCCGCTTGACCAGGGCCAGGGCGATCGGGCCCAGCTCGTGGTGGCGGGCCGACGTCGTCACGAAGCCCAGCTGGCGGCCCTCGGGGCCGTCCGAGGCGAGCCGCACGGGGGCCCCGTGCGGGGGCAGGGAGACCTCGCTGCCGTCGAGGTGCAGGAAGACGAGGCGGCGCGGCGGCTTCCCCAGGTTGTGGACGCGCGCCACCGTCTCCTGGCCGCGGTAGCAGCCCTTCTGCAGGTGGACGGCGACGCCGATCAGGCCGAGCTCGTGCGGGATCGTGCGGTGGTCGGTCTCCAGGCCGAGCCGCGGGCGGTGCGCCTCCACGCGGAGCGCCTCGTAGGCGAGGACGCCGGCGGCGGGGCCGTGCGCCGCCGCGAAGGTCTCCAGCGTCGCGCGCGGCAGGAAGAGCTCCCGGCCGTGCGCCGTCTCGCGCGCCTGCACTCCCTCGGGTGCTTCCGCGATCGAACCCGCGGGCAGGTACACCACGGCGAAGTCGTCCGTACGGTCGGCGACCTCGACCCGGTAGAAGAACTTCATGCTCTCCAGGTACGCGAGGAGCGCGTCCTGGGTGCCGGGCTCGACGTGGGCCCAGGTGGTCTCGCCGTCGTCCACGAGGGACAGGTCGTGCTCGATGTGCCCGTTGGCGGAGAGCACGAGCGCCTCGGTGGCCTCGCCGGGCGGGAGCGCACTGACGTGCTGGGTGAGCAGGAGGTGCAGCCAGCTCAGCCGGTCGGGCCCGGTGACGGTGATGACCCCGCGGTGCGAGAGGTCCACGAATCCGGTCCCGCCGGCGAGCGCGCGCTGTTCGCGGAAGAGGTCGCCGTAGTGCGCGGCGACGCCCTCGTCCGGGGCCTCGGCGGCGACGGCGCCGGGCAGTGACAGCAGCGGGCTGGCATTCGATTCACGCGGCATGCGGCCAAGCCTACGGCGCGGCCGGAGGCTCCTCCGAGGCGAGCCCGGCGGAGCAGTCCGCGCACCGGCCGAAGATCGCGAAGTGCTTCATGTCCGTCTCGAAGCCGAAGTCCGCGCGCAGCTTCTCCGTGAAGGCGGCGGCCACCGAGAGGTCGGCCTCGATGACCTCCGTGCAGTCCCGGCAGACGAGGTGTATGTGGTGGTGCCGGTCGGCGAGGTGGTAGGTGGGGGCGCCGTGCCCGAGGTGGGCGTGGCTGACCAGGCCCAGCTCCTCCAGCAGCTCCAGGGTCCGGTAGACGGTGGAGATGTTCACGCCGCCCGCGGTGCGCCGGACCTCGGTGAGGATGTCGTCCGGTGTCGCGTGCTCCAGCCGGTCGACCGCCTCCAGGACGAGCTGGCGCTGCGGCGTCAGCCGGTACCCGCGCCTACGGAGGTTGCTCTGCCAGTCGGTGTCCACCACCCTCCCAGTCTAGGCAGCACCGGCCCTTCCGGCCCCCCTCGTCACGCCTCCCGGACCTCCTTCAGGTAGCGGGCGAGGGCGGCGATGGCCGCCGGGTTGCGGGGGCTCTCGACGAGGTCGACGTAGTCGAGGACGAAAATGCGGTCGTTCTTGACGGCGGAGACGTCCGCGAGCGGCGGGTAGGACTTGAGGAACTCCTTCTTCTGCTCGGCGGTCACGTCGCCGTAGTTGTTGATGACGATGACGTCGGGGTTGCGCTCGACGACGGTCTCCCAGCCGACGCTGGGCCAGCTGTCCTTGACGTCCTTCATCACGTGGTCGCCGCCGGCCTTGGTGATGATGTCGTGCGGGCCGGCGAAGGCGCCGGAGGTGGTGGCCTTGTCGCGGCCGTCGTCGTAGAGGAAGACGGTGGGCCGCTTGCCGTCCTGCGGCACGGTCGCCTGGGCGTCGGCGACCTGCTTCTTGAAGTCCGTGACGAGCTTCGCCGCCCGGTCCTCCACCCCGAAGATCTTCCCGAGCGTGGTGAGGTCCGTGTAGAGGGCCTCCAGGGGCGGCATCACGCCGCGCGCCTTGCCCGCGCCGCCGTTGCGGCAGGACTCGGTGAGGACGTACGAGCCGACGCCCAGCTTCTTCAGGGCGTCCGGGGTGAAGCCGTTGCCCTCGTTGAAGCCGTAGTTCCAGCCGGCGAAGACCATGTCGGCCTTCGCGTCCAGGACGAGCTCCTTGGTGATCTCCTTCTTGGACAGCCACTTCACCTTCTTGTAGCCGTCCTTCCACGGCACCGACTCGCGGTCGGCGCGGTAGTCCGGGGCCACGTACCCGGCCATGCGGTCCTCCAGGCCGAGCGCGAACATGATCTCGGCGATGCCGACGTCGTTGGTGACCACGCGCTGCGGCGCCTTGTCGTACGTCGTCCTCACCCCGCAGTTCTCGACGGTCACGGGGTGGCGTCCGGAGGACTTCTCTTCCGTGTCGCCGCCCTCGGTGACCTTCGCCCCGCAGCCGGTGGCCAGGGCGAGGGCGGTGAGGACGGCGAGGGCGGTACGGGCGGTGCGGGAGGCCATGGCAGGGGTGTCCTTACGAAGCGGGCAGGCGGTCGAAGATCAGGCGCGTCGCGCCGGTCTCGGGGTGCGGCACGCGGTGCGCCCGGACGCCGAAGACGCCGGCGAGCAGCCCGGCGGTCAGCACCTCGTCCGGCGGCCCGGAGGCGACGATGCGGCCGCCCCGGATGACGTAGAGCACGTCGCAGTGCGCGGCGGCGAGGTCGAGGTCGTGCAGGGCGGCCAGGACGGTCGGGCCCGCGTCGCGCACGAGCGCCAGCACCTCCAGCTGCTGGGCGATGTCCAGGTGGTTGGTGGGCTCGTCCAGGACCAGCACCTCCGGCTCCTGGGCCAGGGCGCGGGCGATCAGGACGCGCTGCTTCTCGCCGCCGGACAGCGTCGGGAAGCTCCGGCCGGCCAGGTGGCCCGCGCTCACGCGCTCCAGCGCCGCCGCGCACACCTCGGTGTCGCGGGCCGTGACCCGGCCGGCGGAGCTCTGGTGCGGCAGGCGGCCCATCGCGACGACCTCGGCCACGGTGAAGTCGAACTCGCTCGCCGACTCCTGCGGCAGCGCCGCCAGCCTGCGCGCCCCCTCGCGGGCGCCCAGGGCGTGGAAGTCGTCGCCGCCGATGCGGACGGCGCCCTTGGCGGGCCGCAGCGCCCGGTAGGCGCAGCGCAGCAGCGTCGACTTGCCGCTGCCGTTGGGGCCCACGAGCCCCACGAACTGCCCGCTCCCGGCGCGCAGCGCGACGTCCGACACCAGCCGGGCGCCCGCGACCTCGATCGACAGGTCCTCGATGTCGACCCGCATCAGGCACCCCCGAAGGTGTAGCGGCGGCGCCGCATCAGCAGGACGAAGCAGGGCACGCCGATGAGGGCGGTGATCACGCCGACGGGCAGCTCCACGGGCGCGAGCAGCAGCCGGGAGGCGATGTCCACCCACACCAGCAGCACGGCGCCCAGCAGCGGGGCCACGGCGAGGACGCGGCGGTGGTCGGCGCCCACGAGCATGCGGGTCACGTGCGGGACCATCAGGCCGACGAAGCCGATCGCGCCGCTGACGGCCACCACGGCGCCGGTGACGGCCGCCGCCAGGACGAACAGCCCGCGCCGCAGCCGCTCGGGGTCCACGCCCAGCGCGGCCGCCGTCTCGTCGCCCATGGCCAGGGCGTTCAGGCTGCGCGCCGTCCACAGCAGGGCGCCGATCCCGGCCAGCACGACGGCCGCCGCGATCGGCACGGACGACCAGGTGGCGCCGCCCAGGCTGCCGAGCAGCCACATCATGGCCGAGCGGGAGGCCTCGCCGCGGTCCGCACTGAAGATCATCAGGGTGGTGACGGCGGAGAACCCGTAGTACATCGCCGAACCGGTGAGGACCAGCCGCAGCGGCGTGAGGCCCTGCGGCGTGCGGGCCGCCAGATAGACCAGCACCATCGCGGCGAGCGCCGAGACGAACGCCGCCCCGGACAGCGCCCACACGCCCAGCGCGCCCAGCGCGCCGAAGAGCAGCACGGCGTTGGCGCCGATCGCGGCGCCCGAGGAGATGCCCAGCACGAAGGGGTCGGCGAGGGCGTTGCGGACCATGGCCTGCACGGCCACGCCGACGGCGGACAGGCCCGCGCCGACGACCGCGGCCAGCAGGGCGCGCGGGAAGCGCAGCTCCCACACGATGGTGTAGGCCGAGACCTCGCCGGGGGAGATGCTCCCGCCGGTGAGCCCCGCCCGCAGGAAGCGCAGCGTCTCGGCCCAGGTGACGCCCGCGGCGCCGAGGCCGGTGCCGCAGAG
>NZ_JBAMDC010000769.1:0-1040 GCF_036961605.1 Streptomyces sp. KLMMK | reverse complement strand
TGCGCGCACAGGGCGTCGACGCGCGGGCCCACGCCGTCGACATCGGTGACGCGCCGGCCGTGCGGCGGCTCCTGGCGGATCTCGAAGCGGACGGCCGTCCCGTCCGGACGGTCGTGCACGCGGCGATGCACCTCGACGACGACGCGCTGACGGAGCTCACCGACGAACGGCTCCGCTCCGTCCTCGCCCCGAAATGGACCGGGGCCCTCCTGCTGGACGAGCTGTGCCCGCAGGCGGACTTCGTCGTCTACTCCTCGATCAGCGCCGCCGTCGGGATCGCGCACCAGAGCGCCTACGCGGCGGCCAACCTCGCGATGGAAGCGCTCGTGCGGGCGCGGCGGGCCGCGGGCCGCCCCGGTCTGGCCGTGGCCTGGGGCGCCATCGACCGCGTCGGCTACGTCGCCCGCAACAACCTGACCCCCGTCCTGAGCGCCCTCGGCGCCCTCCCCGTCGATCCGGGCGACGCCCTGACCGCGCTGGAGGACATGCTCGTCAGGAAGACGGAGGGTGCCGCGTTCGCCCGCCTGGACTGGGGCCGGGCCATGACGCTCCTCCCGGCCCTGCACGGCCCCCGCTTCGCCGCCGTCCTGCCCACCGCCGTCGAGGGCACCACCTGGCGCCTGGAAGAGCTCCTGGAACAGCTCGCCGGCGCCTCCGCCGCCGAGGGCCACGTCCTCGTCGAGGACCTGATCACGTCCATGGTCGCCGACACGCTGCGCATGCCGCCGGAGGAGGTCGACCGGCACCGGCCGCTGCAGCAGTACGGCATGGACTCGCTCATGGGGATGGAGATGCTCGCCAAGTTCCGCAAGCACCTCAACCAGGAGGTGCCGGTCATGGAGCTGCTGCACTCCGACGGCTCCATCCACGGCATCACCGAGACCGTCCTGCCCCACCTCCTCAAGCAGGCCCGGGCGGGCACGCCGGCGGACGGGCTCCCGGCGCTGCCGGCCCTGCCCGGCACGCTCCCCGCCCTGACCGGCGGCCGGAAGGCGGGTGAGGCGTGACCGTCCTGATCACCGGCGCCACGGGCTTCCTCG
>NZ_JBAMDC010000768.1:0-1054 GCF_036961605.1 Streptomyces sp. KLMMK | reverse complement strand
ACCGCGTCGTGGGCCACTCCGGTGAGCCAGGCCTCGGCGTCGACGACGAGCAGGACGTGGGCGTCGCCGATGCCGTGCCGGTCGGCCGCCCGCCGCAGGGGGCCGGAGTCCTCCGCCGGGTAGCGGGAGACGGTCGTGCGGGGCTCGCGCGGCCCGGAGCCGCGCAGCGTGTCCGCCGCGCGCAGCACCTCCTGCGCCACCTGCCCGGCGAGCCCGGTCAGGGCGGCGGCGGGTCCCGGCGGGAGGGGCTCGCGCAACCCTTCCTGATGGGTCATCAGCAGCAGCTCGGCGCCGTGCACGATGGTGCGCCCGGTGGCCAGGGCCGCCTCCCAGTGCGGCTCGGGCCGGTTGCGGCGCATGCGCTCCGTCAGGTACTGGGCGAAGGAGGCCTCGGCGAGGTGCATGGCGCGCCGCGCGGCCTGCAGCGGGTCGCCCTGTGAGCGGTCGCGCTGGAGCCGGTCGTCGCCCAGCAGGGCGGTGACGGCGCGGCAGGCGACGGCGCCCTCGGCGAGGAGGTCCGCCATGTCACGGGCGAGTTCGCCGCGGCCGCCGCGGGGCCAGGCGAGGAGACCGGCCAGGGCCCCGGCGGCACCGCCGACGGCGATGTCGAGGAGCCGCACCTCGGACAGCTGCCGGTCGGCGCCGGAGAGCTGGGTGAAGACCAGGACGAAGGCGAGGGTGAAGGCGGCCTGCGTCCAGGCGGGCCCGAGCAGGGGCCCCAGGGTGAAGCCGACGAGGATGACGGCGGGCAGGGCGAGGGCGCAGAAGAGGGGCCGGTCGCCGGCGGCGTAGAGCATGAGGGCGGCGACGGCGGCGCCCGCGACCGTGCCGGCGAGGGCCGGGGCCAGGGCCGCCCGGGTGTCGGCCGCCGAGGTGCGCATGAGGCTGAGGGTCGCGAGCAGCACCCAGAAGCCGTGTGAGGGGTCGAGCGCGCCGACGAGCAGCCGGGCGCAGGCCAGCGCCACGGCCAGGCGCAGGGCGTTGTGCAGGTGGACCGAGCGGGGGGTCAGGTGCAGCCGCAGGCGCCGCCACCACAGCAGGTGCGCGGGCGTGT
>NZ_JBAMDC010000767.1:0-1072 GCF_036961605.1 Streptomyces sp. KLMMK | reverse complement strand
CCCCGCCCCCGGCCCCGCCGAGCGGATCCATACCGGTCGGCCCCGGGCCGCAGCCGTCCTACGCCGTCCAGCAGCAGCCCGCCGCCGGCAGCTGCCACTACCGCTTCACCCCGGCCAAGGAGCCGCTCCCCGACCCCGCGTGCACCCCCGGCGCGACCAACCCGAAGGTCACACAGGCCACCCTCAAGACGACGATCTGCCGCAGCGGCTACACCGCCGGCATCCGGCCGCCCACGAGCGTCACCAGCCGCCAGAAGACCGCCAGCGCCGCCGCGTACGGCTACAAGGGCTCGCTGCGCGACGCCGAGTACGACCATCTGATCAGCCTGCAGCTCGGGGGCGACCCCAACGACCCGCGCAACCTGTGGGTGGAGCCGCCCTCCCCCGGCCACAAGGAGGGCAAGGGCACCGACAACCCCAAGGACGTCGTGGAGAGCAGGCTCAAGAACGCCGTCTGCTCGGGCAAGGCCGATCTGATCAAGGTGCAGCAGGCCATCGCGCGCGACTGGACGACGGCGCTCGACGTCCTCGGCCTCCCGGGCAAGCCCGCCAAGGGCGAGACGGCGAGCGACCCGGACGACGGCTGAACCGGCGACGGCCGGACGAGCGGGTCACTGCGCCGCGGGAGCGAGGCGGCCGGCAAGGGCCGTGAGCAGCTCCACGACTCCGCCCGGGCCGTCGACGACCAGGTCGGCGCGGTCCGCGAGCTCGGTGACCTCGGAGCTCCCGCTGCACACCAGCAGGCCCGGGAGGCCTTCGGAGCGCAGCTCCTCCACGGCCGCGAAGGCGGCCAGGTCGCCGAGGTCGTCACCGGCGTAGAGGACACAGCCCGCGCCGCTCTCGCGCACGTACGAGGCGAGGGCGGCGCCCTTGTCGACGCCCGGCGGCCGCAGTTCCAGGACGAGCCTGCCGGGCTCGACGATCAGCCCGTGCCGCTCGGCGAGGGCGGACAGGGGCTCGCGCAGGGCGTCGAAGGCGGCCTGCGGGTGGGCGGTGCGCCGGGTGTGGACGGCGAGGGCGCGGCCCTTGTCCTCGATCCAGGTACCCGGGCCGAAGCCCGAGCCCGCCACGG
>NZ_JBAMDC010000766.1:0-1085 GCF_036961605.1 Streptomyces sp. KLMMK | reverse complement strand
CCGGCGCCGGCGCCGCCGCGCCCGTACGCCTGCCGCCGCTCGTCGCTGCGCCCACCGGACCAATCGCTCATGCAAGGAAGTGTGCCTGCCGGGCGCCCGGCACGGAGATCGTCTACGGGTTCCCGGGGCTGCTGTTGCAGACCTGATGCAATCCTCCGGCGTTCACCCACCCGGCATACAGTGGTGGACATGACCATTCAGGACCACCCGGAGCAGGAGACGGCCGGCAAGCCGACGTCGGCCGCCCGTACGACGCTCTCCCACATCATGACCGGCAGTGACACCAATCTGCTGGGCACCGTCCACGGCGGTGTGATCATGAAGCTGGTGGACGACGTCGCCGGCGCCGTGGCCGGCCGGCACTCCGGAGGCCCCGCGGTCACCGCCTCCATGGACGAGATGGCCTTCCTCGAACCGGTCCGCGTCGGTGACCTCGTCCATGTGAAGGCCCAGGTCAACTGGACCGGGCGGTCCTCCATGGAGGTCGGCGTCCGGGTGCTCGCCGAGCGCTGGAACGAGTCGACGCCCGCGGTCCAGGTCGGCAGCGCGTACCTCGTCTTCGCGGCCGTCGACGAGAACGGCAAGCCGCGGGCCGTGCCGCCGGTGCTCCCGGAGACGGAGCGGGACCGGCGGCGCTACCAGGAGGCGCAGATCCGCCGTACGCACCGCCTCGCACGGCGGCGCGCGATCAAGGAGCTGCGGGACGCACGGGCCGCCGAGGGCATCGAGGACTGACCCTCCCCGGGCACGCACCCCGCCGGCCGGGCTACACCAGGCTCTTCTCCGGGCACAGGACCTGGTCGCCGGAGACGGCCCGCTGGTCCGGGCCCGTCCCGCGCCGCGGTGCCTGCGGGGACTGCGGGCTCTGCGACGCCTGAGGTTTCACCGGGGCCACCGCCCTGAAGTCCGTGCCCACCGTCACCTTCATCAGCGGGCCTTGGCCCGGCACGGGGCGGAGCTCCGCGTCCGGCAGGGCCGACGCCAGCGTGCGGACCGCGTGGTCCCAGCGCGGGTCGTACTGGATCACCGTGCGCCGCACCGGCGGCCCGGGCGCGTCCGCGGGCAGCCCGGTCGTGGCGAAGCCC
>NZ_JBAMDC010000765.1:0-1092 GCF_036961605.1 Streptomyces sp. KLMMK | reverse complement strand
CAGGCCGGCTGCGCGGCGAGGGCCCGGACGACGCCGCGGGCGGTGTCCAGCTGGGCCTTGGTGCGCTGGATGCGCACGGCGGCGTGCTGGGGGGTCATGTCGAGGGCGGCGGCGACCTCGGCGCGCGTCAGCTCGCCGGCGGCCTCCAGCCACCACAGGGACAGCACGGTCTGCTCGTCGTCGTCGAGCCAGCGCGTGGCCTCGGCGACCTCCTTGCGCTGCCCCTGCAGACCGAGCCGGACGATGGTGATGTCGACGAAGTCCGCCTCCGGGTCCGGGACTTCGGCGACCTCCTGCAGGCCACTGACGGGAGCCTCCGGGCGCTCCCGCCAGTGGCTGCGTATCTGGTTCATGGTGATGGCGACGAGCCAGGACCGGAAGGCGGCGGCGTCGCGCAGCTCGCCGAGGCCGTTGATGACCCGGAGCATGGTCTCCTGGACCACGTCGTCGACGTCGGCGTGGCCGCCCAGGGCCCGGCCGACGATGTTGTAGACGAGTGGCAGGTACGCGGCGACGAGCTCGTCCTGTGCCGCCGTGTCCCCGGCTCGCGCCGCCTCGACCACGGCCACGCTCTGACTGTTCACGCTCCGCCACCCTTCTCCGGCATTCCGTTTCGGGAGTCGATCCGTTCGGTCCGACACATAGGAGATGCGGATGGGGCGCGACGATAACAAAAACTGTTCGGAAAACCTCAAGAGGACCGGACAAATCCCCCTATGTATGACTGATGTTCGCCACGCTCCGGGGAGGTTCCAGGAATTCGGTGAGGATCCCCGGAGTCGCCGCCTCCGCGAAGCTCGCGGCGGCATCGGCGGACATGTCCCTGATGCGGTATCCGTCCTCCCCCGCGGCGACGGCGGCGGTCGCGGTGACGACGCCCGCCCGGCGGGAGAAGGGGCTGTCGGTGAAGGTCCACGCCAGCACGGCCGAGCGGTCCAGGGCCGTCGTCTCCCGGCCGAAGGTGCCGGACCGCACGAGGAGGAAGCGGCCCCGGAGGCCGTGGCCGAGCCCGCGGTAGGCGTCGCGCGCCAGCCCGTACGCGACGGGGGCGGCGAGGAGCACCCAGCCCGCCGCGCAGTACAGCAGGACGGG
>NZ_JBAMDC010000764.1:0-1098 GCF_036961605.1 Streptomyces sp. KLMMK | reverse complement strand
TAGGGCAGTATGTTGCGCTTCTCCGGCCATGGAGTCCCGACACCGGAGAGGCCGATGAGCCGGGAAGCCTGTGATGTGGCATGTGGGAGCTGTGTCATTCCGACTTCTCCTGTGTCATCCCAAGGCACCCCAGCCAGCAGTCGTTTGCCTGCTGGCCAGTTTGGTTGCCGCGCAGTACATCGGAAACATGACTCCGCGCCGTGGCTATCCCAGCGATCTGTCCGATGCCCGCTGGCAGCTGATCGAACCGGTGCTGACCGCCTGGCAGGCCGAGCGCCGCGGGCGTGGCCTGGACATCGGCCGCCCGCCCGAGCACGACCTGCGCTCCCTGATGGACGCTGTGCTCTACGTCGACCGCACCGGCATCCCGTGGCGATATCTGCCGCACGACTTGCCTCACTGGCGAACCACCTACGGCTACTTCGCGGCCTGGCAGAAGGACGGCATCTTCGAGCAGCTCGCCGGCCTCCTGCGGCACCTGGTCCGTGAGGCCGAAACGCCGAGCCCTCCGCGTGCGTGCTGGACTCCCAGACCGTCCAGACCTCCGCCAATGTGCACCTCGCGGACCAGGGCACGGACGCGGGGAAGCGCATCATCGGCCGCAAGCGCCACCTCGGCACGGACACCCTCGGCACTGCTGCTGACCGTCATGGTCACCACTGCGGGCATGTCCGACACTGCGGCTGGCGTCCACCTGCTTTCCCGGATCGCCGCAGCCCACCCCCACGTCACGAAGGCGTGGGTGGATTCCGGCTACCGCACCACCACCACCGACCACGGCGCCCCTGGACATCGACGTCCACCCCGTCCAGCGGCCCCCGGGCACCCGAGGATTCACGGTGATCCCGAGGCGCTGGACGATCGAGCGGACCTTCGGCTGGTTCATGCACCACCGCAGGTTCGCCCGTAAGAGCCCCGGGGCTCGTTGCACGAGCCCGGTCCACCATGCACGGAAGCGTTTGTAACCCCACAGCCGTTTGTACTTCTTCCGCGCCCATCGCATCAGGTAGGTATTGATGCGTCGCAGGAAGGGATACAACTGCGACCGGTAGAACCGGCCGTAGTACCTCATCCAGCCCGACACGATCGGATTGATCC
>NZ_JBAMDC010000763.1:0-1112 GCF_036961605.1 Streptomyces sp. KLMMK | reverse complement strand
TCGGCCCCGGCCGTGCGCCCGTCCGCCAGCTCCACTCCGGCCGCGCGGCCGTCCTTCTCGACGACCGCCGTGACCTCCGTGCCCAGGGCGAACTCCACCCGGCGCGCCAGACACCGCGCGTGGACGGCGTCGGCCAGGCCGCGCATCCCGCCGCGCACGTACCAGCTGCCGAAGGTCTGCTCCATGTACGGCAGGACGGTCGCGCTCGCGGGGGCGCGGCGCGGATCGAGCCCGTACGCCAGGGCGTGGCTCTCCAACAGGGCCGTGAGCCGGGGGTCCTTCAGCTCGCGCCCGGCGACGGCCGCGAGCACGGGCGGGGTGCTCCGCCGGAACAGGCCGCGCTTGCGCAGCCCCGGGTAGGGGTCGTGGCCCAGGGCCTCCAGATACTCGGGGTCGTCGAGCAGGGGCTCCTCCAGCAGGGGGCGGCGCGTGGCGTCCCACACGGCGCGCGCCCGGTTCACGAGCTCGCTCCAGCGCTCGCCCGCGCCCGCGCCCACGGCCTCGTCGAGGGCCCGGACCACCCCGGCCCGGGAGGCGTTGGGCAGGGCGACGGAGGTGCCGTCGGCGAAGACGTGCGCGCTCGCCGGATCCACCTGGACCAGGGCGACGCTCTGCTCCAGCGACTCCTTGCCCGTCTTGACGAACAGGTCGCGGTACACGGCCGGCAGGTGCAGCAGCCCCGGCCCCGTGTCGAAGGCGAAGCCGTCCCGGGTCATGCGCCCGACGCCTCCGCCGTGCGTCGCCGTCTTCTCGTACACCGTCACCCGGTGGCCCGCGACGGCCAGCCGGGCGGCGGCAGCCATCGCGCCCATCCCGGCGCCGATCACCGCAATCCGTGCCATGAGGGCGACTTTATCCGGCGGCACCGGCAGCGCCGGGCGGCACCGGCCCGCAGGGCCCGGACGCAGGGCTCCGGGCGGGGCGCGCCTGGGGCTGAACGCCCAGGGGTGAGTACCCGTACTCAGAGGAGGAGATGAGTAGGCGCACGGATGGGCCGCGGGCCCGCCGGGCGGAAGAGTGGTGCCCACGGAAGGGGCGCGGCGCCGGCACCGCCGGCACGGGGCTGCGGAACGGCGCGGCACCCCCGACGTGACCGGGGGGCGGGGGCCCCG
>NZ_JBAMDC010000762.1:0-1115 GCF_036961605.1 Streptomyces sp. KLMMK | reverse complement strand
AGGCCGTCGCGGGCCACGACCGGCACGCCGCCACCCGCAGCGCCATGCAGGCCCAGGTCGCCGCCGGCATACCCGGCGTCCTGGGGCAGACCCGGGACGACCACGGCACCTGGCGGGGCTCCGCCGGCATCGCCGACCGCACCACCCAGCGGCCCCGCCTCGCCCAGGACCGCTTCCGCATCGCCAGCGTCAGCAAGGTCTTCACCTCCGTCGTCCTGCTCCAGCTGGAGGCGGAGGGCCGGATCGGCCTGGACGACCTCGTCGAGCACTGGCTGCCGGGCGTCGTCCGGGGCAACGGGCACGACGGCGGGGGGATCACCGTCCGGCAGCTGCTCAACCACACCAGCGGGATCTACAACTACACCGACGATCCGGCCTTCCGGCAGCTTCTCGGCCCCGGCTTCCTCGAGCACCGCTTCGACGACCACACGCCGGAAGAGCTCGTGAAGACCGCGATGGCGCACGCACCGTACTTCGCGCCGGGCGGGGGCTGGCACTACTCCAACACCAACTACGTCCTCGCCGGCATGGTCGTCGAGAAGGTGACGGGACGCTCCTACGCCACCGAGATCAAGCGGCGCATCGTCCGGCCCCTGGGGCTCACCGCCACCACGCTCCCCGGCACGGCGCCCGAGCTGCCGGGGCCGCACGGCCGGGCCTACAGCACGCTCGCGGCCGATCCCTCCCCCGACCCGAAGATCTACGACGTCACCGAGCTCAACCCGTCGTGGGGCGGGGCCGCCGGCGAGATCATCTCCACCACTGGCGACCTCAACCGCTTCTACGGCGCCCTCATCGGCGGGAAGCTGCTGCCGCAGGCCCAGCAGCGGGAGCTGCTCACCACGGTGTCCGCGGACGACCAGATGCCGGGCGCCGGCTACGGCCTCGGGGTCGCCAGGATCCGGCTGTCGTGCGGCGCGGACGTCTGGATGCACACCGGTGGCGTCCACGGCTCCCTCACGATCGCCAGCGCGAGCGCCGACGGCCGGCACACCGCCGCGTTCAACTTCAACGGCGACTGGACGGGCGACCTCGGCGCGCCGGTCGAGGCGGAGTACTGCGGCAAGGCCCCGTCGGGGCGGTCCCCCGTCGCCGAGCAGCAGAGGACGACGGCC
>NZ_JBAMDC010000761.1:0-1128 GCF_036961605.1 Streptomyces sp. KLMMK | reverse complement strand
GGCGCCCTCGACGGCCTGCTGAAGGACTCCGCGCTGGGCGCGCAGACCTCGGCGGCGGTCGTCGACGTCGCCACCGGGCAGCAGCTGTACGGGGCCGACCAGGACACGCCGTACACCCCGGCCTCCACCATCAAGACGGCCACGGCCGCGGCGGCGCTGGCCGCGCTGGGGACCGCGCACCGCATCGAGACCACCGCCGTGGCCGACGGGGACACGGTCGTACTCGTCGGCGGGGGAGACCCCACGCTCACGGCCCGCCCCGCCAAGGAGGGGGCGCAGCCCGCCGCGAGCCTGAAGGAGCTGGCGGACGCCACCGCGCGCGGCCTCAAGGCGCGCGGCAAGGGCCGGGTGAAGGTCGCCTACGACGCCTCCCGCTACTCCGGTCCCGCCGTCCACCCCATAGGGCCCAACGAGAACATCGCGCCCGTCAGCGCCCTGATGGTCGACGAGGGCCGCCTGGACGACTCCGACCGCGGCCCCGCCGAGCGCACCGCGGACCCGGCCGGCGACGCGGGGCGGAAGTTCGCCGGGATGCTGCGCGAGGCGGGCGTCGACGTGGACGGCGACCCGGCCGCGGGGCGCGCGGGCGACAAGGCGGAACGTCTCGCCTCGGTCTCCTCGCCGCCGCTGTCCGCGCTCGTCGAGCGCACCCTCACCAACAGCGACAACGACATCGCCGAGGCGCTGGCCCGGCAGACGGCGCTGGCATCCGGGCAGCCCGCCGACTTCGAGGGCGCGGCCAGGGCGGTGACCGGCCGCCTGGAGAAGCTCGGCCTGCCGCTGTCCGGGGCGCGCATCGCCGACGGCAGCGGGCTCGACCGCGCGGACCACGTCTCGGCGGCCTTCCTGGCCTCCCTCCTGGCCCGGGCGGCCGATCCGGCCGTCCCGGAGCTGCGGCCGGTGCTGACGGGGCTGCCCGTGGCCGGCTTCAGCGGGACGCTGAGCGGGCGGTACGGGGCGGACGCGGCGGGGCGCGGCGTCGTCAGGGCCAAGACCGGCACGCTCACGGGGGTGAACACGCTGTCCGGCACGGTCGTGGACGCGGACGGGCGGTTGCTGTCGTTCGCCTTCATGACGACGGGCGCGGCATCGGGCGAGGGCGCCCAGGGGGCGCTGGACCGCCTGGCG
>NZ_JBAMDC010000760.1:0-1135 GCF_036961605.1 Streptomyces sp. KLMMK | reverse complement strand
ACGGCCGCGTCCTGTCCGTCCCGCACCTGCACGGGCGGCACACGCCGCCCGGTCCCGAGCAGAGCGGAGGTGACGAGCTCGTCCCAAGTACGGTTCATGCGCTGCCTTTCCTGACGGATGGGGCGATACGGGCTGCCCGGGAGGGGCCCGGCACCGCCGGTGGGGTGGTGGGGTGGTCGCTCGCCGTTGCGGCGGGGGCGCGAGGCGGCGGGGCCGGGCGTCGTGCGTGGGCCGGTGGTCGTCAGAGAGCGACCGGATCCGGGGCCCACGTGGCCAGAGGGGTGACGCCCCTGTGGCCGTATTCGGCGAAGACCTTGATCGGGGCGCCGCCCGATATCGAGGCCAGCTGCCACAGGGCGGTGCTGTCGCGGTGCCGGGGATCCACGGGCAGGGCGGCCGGACCGCCCTCGGCGTCGGCCAGTTGCCAGTGGCCGTCCGGGGCCGGGACCGGGACCACGCCGTCGAGGACGACCGGCCACGCCTCCAGCCAGGGGTCGTCGCGCAGGGCCTCCCCGTACGCGGAGAGGGCCGCTTGCACGCCGCCCCCCGGCGGCGGACCCGCACCCTCCACGGGCGGGGCGTGACGCGTGCCGAGCGCGGCGCGGAGCGGGTGCGCCGCCGGGTGGTAGACGAGGTCCGCGTCCAGGGACAGGCCCACGGGCAGGGACAGTTCCGGTGCCCGGCCGGCCGCTCCGTAGGAGAGGAGCAGGGCCATCCGGCCCGAATCCCGGCCGTGGAGCCAGATCCGGCGGGTGACCAGGCGCCCGTCGTCGCCGTCCCGCTGCGCCAGCACCAGCCAGTGGTCGCGCACCGGCGTCCCGGACGCGAGCAGCGCCGCGGCGTCCGTGGTCAGGCCGACCCGCGACCGGACCGTCGCGGCCAGGGGCTCCGGCAGCTCCTCCAGGCGCAGCCACCCCTGGTTGAGGGTGTGCAGCAGGGCGCACTCCTCCAGCAGCCGGCCCGCCCAGTCGGCGCCCGAGCCCGGCAAGGCCGCCAACTCCCGCACGCGCGCGGCGAGACCGGGCGCCTGGGCGTCGACCATGCGGGCCGCCGTCTCGTCCCACTGCCCGTACCCCGCGCCCTCCGCGGCCGCCAGCCCCCCGCGCAGCAGGTCGGCGAGCCGCTGCTCCAACTC
>NZ_JBAMDC010000076.1:0-22280 GCF_036961605.1 Streptomyces sp. KLMMK | reverse complement strand
CCACCGCCATCAGCGCCACCGTCGCCGCGCCCGCCACCAGCAGCGCCTTGTCCAGCGCCGTCATCAGCGGGTCCCGGTCCGGGTAGGGCGCCGACACCGAGAGCACCTTGTCGCCGCCGACCGCCGTCGCCGCCCACACCCGCGGGTCGTCCCCGCCGCTGATGTACGTACCCGAGCGGCCCCGCGCCACGGCCCGCGCCAGCGGGAACGGCAGCGCCGCGTCGTCCAGTTGGGCGCCCAGCGCGAGCGTGCTGTCGCGCTGGTAGATCTGCAGCGCCGAACTCAGCAGGTCGTCCTGGTAGGCCTGGGCCTGCCGGTCGCGCTCCGCCGTGGAGATGTGGTGCACGGCCAGCCCCAGCACCACGACGGCGAGTGCGGTGACGAAGGAGATCGCGAGGGCGATCCGGCCACGGATACCCATCACGCGATCGTGTACACCTCTTTCGCCTTCGCATGGGGGGTGGCGCCCGTGTAGCTGACCTCGATGCCCGTGAAGGCCATCATCCCGTCGACCTTCGTGACGTCGTACAGCCGCAGCCGCGCCGGGAAGGAGGCCGGGGAACCACCGCCGGCCGCGCCCGAGACCAGCACCACGCCGGAACCGTCCGCGCCGTCCTCGGAGAACGAGTCCCACTTGATGTCGCTGGCCACCACACCGGCGTTCGAGCAGTTCAGCGTGATGATCTTCGGCTCCACGACCGGCCTGCCGACGCCGCACTCGCGCACGCCCGGCATCTCCCTCGGCGCCTGCGTCTCCGGCGTCGCCTCCGGCGTGTCCCGCGCGGGGTGGGCCTTCTGCGCGGCCGCCGTCTTCGGGGCGTCGGCGACCGTGCCCGACCGGTCCTCGGCCCGGCTGAACCAGACGCCGCCGAGCGCGAGCACCGTCACCGCCGCGAAGATCGCCAGGGCGGTGCGCATGCCGGGGCGACGGGGCGCAACACGGTCGGCCATCGGCCCTCTCTCTGGTCTTTCCGGTGTTCGTGGGTCCGGCTGAACGTCCCCGCTGTGAGGGACGGTGAAATCGGGCCGCGCGTTCCCTTCATGCCTATATCAGCTTCCGGGGCGCACCGGGCGCCGGGCGTGACCAATCTCCCTAACGGCAGGCGCACCGGTTTGAGCCGCGGCACAGCGCGCAGACGCAGGCCCGTACACATCGCCGCGCAACCGTGAGGGGGCCGAGCCGTGCCCAACGGCAGCAGCACCGAGGCCGGGAACGCCGGACACGACCCGGCCGCCGTCAGACGCCACCCGGCCCTGTTCCGGGCCGTCGCCCGCCGCCGCAACCCGCGGCTGCGGCGCACGGACATCACCGTCACGGACGAGCGGACGGTCAGACGGGCGGTCAAGGCGGCGGCGCTCGGCAACGCCATGGAGTGGTTCGACTTCGGCATCTACAGCTACCTCGCCGTCACCCTCGGGGACGTCTTCTTCCCCTCCGGCAGCGACACGGTGCGCCTGCTGTCCTCGCTCGCAACCTTCGCCGTGGCCTTCCTCGTCCGGCCCCTCGGCGGCATGTTCTTCGGCCCGCTCGGCGACCGGATCGGCCGCAAGCGCGTCCTGGCCCTGACGATGGTGCTGATGGCCTCCGGCACCTTCGCCATCGGCCTCATCCCGTCGTACGCGGCCATCGGCTTCTGGTCACCCGTGCTGCTGATCTGCTTCCGGATGCTGCAGGGCTTCTCCACCGGCGGCGAGTACGGGGGCGCCGCGACCTTCATCGCCGAGTACGCGCCCGACAAGCGCCGCGGCTACTTCGGCAGCTTCCTCGAATTCGGCACCCTCGCCGGCTACGTGGGTGCCGCCGGCCTCGTCACCGCCATGACCTCCGCGCTCGGCGGCGCCGCGATGACCGACTGGGGCTGGCGCATCCCCTTCCTCGTCGCCGGCCCGCTCGGCCTCGTCGGCCTCTACCTGCGGATGAAGCTGGAAGACACCCCCGCCTTCCAGAAGCTGGAGGAGGACGAGGAGACCGGCGGCACCGAGATCAAGGAGATCTTCACCGCGCAGTGGGCGCGGCTGCTGCTGTGCGTCGTCCTGGCCGGGGCGTACGGCATCACCGACTACATGCTGCTGTCGTACATGCCGACGTACCTCACCGACCGGCTCGGCTACGACGACGCGCACGGCCTGCTGATCCTCATCGCCACGATGGTCCTGCTGATGGCCGTCATCACCTGCGTGGGCCGGCTCAGCGACCGGATCGGCCGCAAACCGCTGCTGATGGCGGGCCTGGGCGGCTTCGTCGCCCTGTCGGCACCGGCGTTCCTGCTGCTCAAGCAGGGCAGTCTCGGGGCGGTCCTCGGCGGCATGCTGATGCTCGGCCTGCCCCTGGTCTGCCTCCTCGGCACCATGTCCGCCGTCCTCCCCGCCCTCTTCCCCACCCACGTCCGCTACGGCTCCCTGGCCATCGGCTACAACATCTCCACGTCCCTCTTCGGCGGCACGACCCCCCTGGTGATCACGGCCCTGATCCACGCCACGGGCAGCGACATGATGCCGGCGTTCTACACGGCGGGCGCGGCCCTGATCGGCATGATCGCCGTCGCCTTCATGCGGGAAACGGCCCGTCAGCCCCTGGAGGGCTCACCGCCGGCGGTGGCGACGAAGGAGGAAGCGGAAGAAATCGTCATATCCCAGTCCCCCGAACCGAAGTTCTGACAGTTCACACAGTTGGCGTAACTGCCGGGCGGGCGCTTCGTTGATGAGTTCGAGGCTGCGAATGGATATGCGGTCGCAACACACCGATGCCGGGGAGGGGCGCCATGCCTGTCAGCCCGTACACACGAGAGGTCCTGGCGGAGGCGGCGGGGTCGTCGCGGACGTTATCGGAGGCGTTGGAGAAACTGGGGGTGGACCCGGGGGGTTCACAGCGAAGGTACCTGCGCGAGCGCATGAGGAAGCTGGGGGTGAACACGTCCCACTTCGAACACGAAGGGGGCCGATGGACCAAGGAAATCCTCGAATCCGCGGTGGCGGCGTCGTCCAACATGTACGAGGTCCTGCGCCACCTGCACGTCGAAGTCGTAGGCGGTCAGCACACCCACGTCAGCCGCCGGGTCCGGGCATTCGGCATCGATACGTCGCACTTCGCCGCTCCCGTCTCGGGAGGAGGCAGGAAACGGAAGCGCTCCCCGGAGGAACTCCTCACGGTGCAGACCTCGTCCAAGGCTCGTCGCGAGCAGAGCTGTCGCCTCAAGAGGGCGATGCTGGCGCTCGGCGTTACCGACCGTTGTGCCCTATGCGGTATCGACGCCGTGTGGAAGGGCCATCCGCTGTCCCTGGAGGTCGACCACATCGACGGCGACTGGCGCAACAATCGAATCGAGAATCTGCGGCTGGTCTGTCCGAACTGTCACTCGACGACGGACACCTACCGCGGTCGCAGTAAGGGCTGCCGCGCATCGCAGACCGGCGGTGAGGCCCGGTGAGCAGCGACACCCGGTACACCCGGGAGAGACTCACCGAGGCAGCTCGCACCTGCAACGACATCGACGAGGTCATAGCGTTCTTCGGCACCCGGCCCTACGGGAACCTGTCCCGGTATCTGTATCGGCGACTTGAGCATTACGGGATCGACGTCTCACACTTTCGCCGCCCGTACGGTAGGTGGGCGGCGAGGCCCTCGCCCGACGCCCTCCGCGAAGCGGTCGCTGAATCTCTCTCCATCGCAGGAGCCCTGCGCCGCCTCGGTCGGCCGGACAACGGCCGCCAGCGAGACCTGCTGCGCCACTGGATAACCGAGGACGGACTCACGACCTCCCACTTTCTGGGGCAGGCCCACCAGCGCGGCAAGCCCGGCACGACACCCAGAAAGGCCCCCCAGGACTTGCTGGTGAAGCACGCCGGCAAGCGGCGCACCAGGACCTTCATGCTCCGCCGTGCCTTACGGGAGATCGGGGTCCCGGAAGTGTGCTCAGGCTGCGGGACGAAGCCGTTGTGGCACGGCAGGCCCATGACGCTGGAAGTCGACCACATCAACGGTGACTGGAGCGACGACCGGCGAGAGAACCTCCGGCTCCTCTGCCCCAACTGCCACGCGGTCACCAGCACCTGGTGCCGAGGGGGCCGACAGCGAACCTCATAAGCGGCCTCTCCTCCCCGACCGACAGCTTCGCCCAGTAAGGTAGATCTCGGTACGTGCGCCCGTACGCCAAGGGCTGAGCGGCGATCTTTAGGTGGTCGTGTCTGTCGGTTCGAATCCGACCGGGCGTACCGATAACGACGGCCTGGCTCGCGCACCCGCGAGCCAGGCCGTCGTCGTGTACACATGTCAGCCCAGCAGCTCCCGAACCACCGGCACCAGCCCCCGGAACGCCTTCCCCCGGTGGCTGATCGCGTTCTTCTCGTCCGCCGTCAGTTCGGCGCAGGTGCGGGTCTCGCCGTGGGGCTGGAGGATCGGGTCGTAGCCGAAGCCGCCGCCGCCCGCCGGTTCGTGGCGGAGGGTGCCTTCCAGGCGGCCTTCGACCACGCGCTCCGTGCCGTCCGGCAGGGCCAGGGCCGCGGCGCAGGCGAAGTGGGCGCCGCGGTGTTCGTCGGCGATGTCGCCGAGCTGGGCCAGGAGCAGGTCGAGGTTGGCCTTGTCGTTGCCGTGGCGGCCGGCCCAGCGGGCGGAGAAGATGCCGGGGGCGCCGTTCAGGACGTCGACGCACAGGCCGGAGTCGTCGGCGACGGCCGGGAAGCCGGTGGCCCGGGCGAGGGCGTGGGCCTTGAGGAGAGCGTTCTCGGCGAAGGTGACGCCGGTCTCCTTGACGTCCGGGATCTCGGGGTAGGCGTCGGCGCCGACGAGTTCGACGTCGAGGCCGGCCGCCTCCAGGATGGCGCGGAGCTCGGTGACCTTGTTGGCGTTGCGGGTGGCGAGGATCAAGCGCTTCATGGGGTGATTATCCCGGCCCGTCCGCGCCCTCCCCCGCCTACTTCGACGTGCACACCTTCGACAGCTCCCCCGCCGCGTCCGTCAGCGGCGCGAGGTCCGGGGTCTTGTCGTCCCGCAGGGCGTCGCGGACGTTCCCGAGGGCCTTCTGGAGGTGGTCGAGCGCCTTGCCGACGTCGACGTTGCTCGTCTTGTCCTTGAGCTTCTTCGTGTCCTTCTCGAGGTTGTCGAGGATCTTGCCCGCGTTGTCGGTGTCGGTGGCCGTGTCGGTGACGCTGCGCTGAAGGTCGTCGACGTCGTTCGATATCTCGATGCCGAGGCGGGCGCAGTCCACCGCCTTCTGGGCGGTGGAGCAGCCGGCCGCCAGCGGTACGGCGACGAGTGCTGCGGCGGCCAGTGCCAGTGCTGCCTTGCGTGCGGGCATGAGGGCCCCTCCCCTGTGAGTACGGCTACGGGCGTACGGACCGGATTTCCCGGCCGTACGCCCGTAGGAACGCTCCTGATCCCTCCGGCGGTTGCCTACAGCGTCGCCGCGAGTGCCTCGCGCTGGGCGGCGTCGAGTGCGGAGCAGCCCGTGACGGCGAGGTCGAGGATGGCGTTGAGCTCTTCGCGGGCGAAGGGCTCGGCCTCGGCGGTGCCCTGGACCTCGACGAAGCGGCCGTCGCCCGTGCAGACGACGTTCATGTCGGTCTCGGCGCGGACGTCCTCTTCGTAGCAGAGGTCGAGGAGGGGGACACCGTCGACGATGCCGACGCTGACCGCGCTGACCGTTCCGGTGAGGGGCTGCCGGCCGTGCTTGACGAGCTTCTTGCCCTGGGCCCAGGTGATGGCGTCGGCGAGGGCGACGTAGGCGCCGGTGATGGCGGCGGTGCGGGTGCCGCCGTCGGCCTGGAGGACGTCGCAGTCGAGGACGATGGTGTTCTCGCCGAGGGCCTTGAAGTCGATGACGGCGCGCAGCGAGCGGCCGATCAGGCGGGAGATCTCGTGGGTGCGGCCGCCGATCTTGCCGCGGACGGCCTCGCGGTCGCCGCGGGTGTTCGTGGAGCGGGGCAGCATCGAGTACTCGGCGGTGACCCAGCCCTCGCCGGAGCCCTTGCGCCAGCGGGGGACGCCCTCGGTGACGCTGGCGGTGCAGAAGACCTTGGTGTCGCCGAAGGAGATGAGGACGGAGCCCTCGGCGTGCTTGCTCCAGCCGCGCTGGATGGTCACGGGGCGGAGCTGGTCGGGCGTGCGACCGTCGATGCGAGACATGGTGATGAGCCTACTGGCATCGGGGGAGCGCGAAGGGCCCCGTTCCGGTTGGCGGCGGCGCCGCGCTGGGCGACATCGTGCTCGATCCGGGGCGGGGCCCTCCGGCGGGAGCCTCAGCGGCTCACATCATGTCTTCGATCTCACCGGCGATCGGGTCGGCGTCGGTGCCGATGACGACCTGGATGGCGGTGCCCATCTTGACGACGCCGTGGGCGCCGGCGGCCTTGAGGGCGGCCTCGTCGACCAGCTCCGGGTCGGCGACCTCGGTGCGGAGACGGGTGATGCAGCCCTCGATCTCCTCGATGTTGTCGATGCCGCCGAGGCCGGCGACGATCTTCTCAGCCTTGCTGGCCATGTGCACTCCTGGTTGTCTTCGGCCCTTCGGCGGTACCACCGACCGGCTTCCACACGGTAAACCACGTTCAGCCCAACTATGCGGGCAAATGTCCGCCATCCGGCAAAGGATGGCTTCACCCACCACCCCGCATAAGTGGTCTACACCAGTATGCGGCAAGCACCGAGTGGACCGCCGCCGGGGCGGCGGCCGGGAGGACGCAGATGACCACGGACGCCACAGCGGCACCGGCACCGCGGCAGAGCCCCTGGCGGGCGCGCTGGCAGACCCTCTTCTCGAACCTGCAGAAGATGGGCCGCAGCCTCCAGCTGCCGATCGCGGTGCTCCCGGCCGCCGGCATCCTGAACCGGCTCGGCCAGCCGGACGTCTTCGGGCAGGACGGGCTGGGCTGGACGGACGTGGCGAAGGTCTTCGCGGGCGCGGGCGGCGCGCTGCTGGACTCGGCGCTGGGCCTGCCGCTGCTGTTCTGCGTGGGCGTGGCGATCGGCATGGCGAAGAAGGCGGACGGCTCGACGGCGCTGGCCGCCGTGGTGGCGTTCCTCGTCTACTTCTCGGTGCTGCACCAGTTCCCGGAGGACTGCCCGCAGCAGACGACGTTCGGCGGGGCGGGGCTGTGGAGCGGGGTGTGCGTCTCGACGGGCGGCACGGCGGCGCCGGCCAGCTTCCAGAACCCGGGGGTCTTCGGCGGCATCGTGATCGGCCTGCTGAGCGCGTGGTTCTGGATGCGCTTCCACCGGGTGCGGCTGGTGGACTGGCTGGGCTTCTTCAACGGGCGGCGGCTGGTGCCGATCCTGATGTCGTTCGTCGCGCTGCTGTTCGCGGTGGTCTGCCTGTTCGTCTGGCCGCCGGTGGGCGACGCGCTGACGAGCTTCAGCAAGTGGCTGTCGGACCTGGGGTCGGCGGGGGCGGGCGTCTTCGGCGTCGCGAACCGGGCGCTGCTGGTGGTGGGCCTGCACCAGTTCCTCAACACGTTCATGTGGTTCCAGTTCGGTGACTACACGAAGCCGGACGGCACGGTGGTGCACGGCGACATCAACCGCTTCCTGGCGGGCGACCCGAGCGCCGGCCAGTTCACGACGGGTTTCTTCCCCATCATGATGTTCGCCCTCCCGGCGGCGGCGCTGGCCATCGCGCACTGCGCGAAGCCGCACCGGCGCAAGGAGGTGGCGGGCATGATGCTCTCGGTGGGCCTGACGTCGTTCGTCACGGGCATCACCGAGCCCATCGAGTACTCGTTCCTCTTCATCGCGCCGCTGCTGTACGTGGTGCACGCGCTGCTGACGGGCGTGTCGATGGCGGTGAGCTGGGGGCTGGGGGTGCACGACGGGTTCAGCTTCTCGGCGGGCCTGATCGACTACGTGATCAACTGGGGGCTGGCGACCAAGCCGTGGCTGATCATTCCGATCGGGCTGTGCTTCGCCGTCGTCTACTACGCGATTTTCCGGTTCGCGATTACGAAGTTCGACCTGACGACTCCGGGGCGTGAGCCGGAAGAGCTCGCGGAGGAGATCGAGCGCGGGAACGTGAAGGACTAACCGCACCCCGTAACGAGCCCCCGGAGCCACCGGCCCGGGGGTTTTCCGCTGTGTCCGAAGCCACGGAGAAGCACGGATTCCTTTATCCCGTACTCACGTGCTACAACAGGTCTAAACCACTGAGTGGTGTAGACCAAAAGCGGGCCGTCCCCCTTCCCCCGAGCGCCCGCCTCACCTGGAGGAATCCGATGAGTAAGAGCGCCAAGGCGGCAAAGGCGGCGCCTGACGACGCCGCTGCGCCGGAGAAGAAGAAGTTCGGCGCCGGCGCCATGGCGATTGCCCAGCGTATCGGCCGCAGCCTGATGCTGCCGGTCGCGGTGCTCCCCGCCGCCGCGCTGATGGTCCGCCTCGGCCAGGGCGACATGCTGGGCAAGGAGTCCCTCCCGGCGTTCCTCAACAAGATCGCCGAATTCATGTCCGCCGGCGGCGGCGCGATCCTCGACAACATGGCGCTGCTGTTCGCCGTGGGTGTCGCGATCGGCTACGCCAAGAAGTCGGACGGCTCGACGGCGCTGGCCGCCGTGGCCGGTTACCTGGTCTTCAGCAAGGTCCTGGGCACCTTCACCGACGGCAGCCTCCCGAAGAAGGAGGCCGTGGTCGACCACAAGGTCGCCATGGTGGAGCAGGCCGTCGACGCCAAGGTCCTCGGCGGTGTCGTGATGGGCCTCGTGGTCGCGCTGATATACCAGCGCTTCTACCGCACCAAGCTGCCGGACTGGGCGGGCTTCTTCGGCGGCCGCCGCCTGGTGCCGATCCTGTCGTCCTTCGCGGGTCTGCTCATCGGCGTCGTCTTCGGTTACATCTGGCCGGTGCTCGGCACGGGTCTGCACAACTTCGGCGAGTGGCTGGTCGGCTCCGGCGCGGTCGGCGCGGGCATCTTCGGCGTCGCCAACCGCGGTCTGATCCCGGTCGGCATGCACCACCTGCTCAACTCCTTCCCGTGGCTCCAGGCGGGTTCGTACGAGGGCCCCAAGGGCACCGTCAACGGCGACATCGCCCGCTTCCTCGCCGGCGACCCGAACGCCGGCCAGTTCATGACCGGCTTCTTCCCGATCATGATGTTCGCGCTGCCGGCCGCCTGTCTCGCGATCGTGCACTGCGCCCGCCCCGAGAACCGCAAGGTCGTCGGCGGCATGATGTTCTCCCTCGCGCTCACCGCCTTCGTCACCGGCGTGACCGAGCCGATCGAGTTCACCTTCATGTTCGTCGCGCCGCTGCTCTACGCGATCCACGCGCTGCTGACCGGTGTCTCGATGGCCCTGACCTGGGCGCTCGGCATGAAGGACGGCTTCGGCTTCTCGGCCGGCGCCATCGACTTCCTGCTGAACCTGGGCATCGCCTCGAAGCCGTGGATGCTGGTCCTCGTGGGTCTCTGCTTCGCCGCGATCTACTATGTGGTCTTCCGCTTCGCCATCACGAAGTTCGACCTCAAGACCCCCGGCCGCGAGTCCGAGGAAGAGTCCGCCGAATTGAAGGCGTGACCCTGAAACTCCAGTAAAAGCCCCCGGAATCCATGGGATTCCGGGGGCTTTTACTTATCGGACCTGGAAAACAGGGAATTCAGAGCTCGTACACGGCTCCGGCCCTTGCGAGTTCGACCGGTCCGTCGTAGACCGCCTGCGCGTCGCGGAGGTTGGTGAGGGGATCCGTCCAGGGCGGGATGTGGGTGAGGACCAGCCGCCCCGCACCGGCGCGCGCGGCGTGCTCGCCCGCCTCGCGGCCGTTGAGGTGGAGGTCGGGGATGTCCTCCTTCCCGTGGGTGAACGACGCCTCGCACAGCAGGAGGTCGGCGCCGTCGGCCAGGCCGTGCAGCTCCTCGCAGGGGCCGGTGTCGCCGGAGTAGACGAGCGCGCTGCCGTCGTGCTCGACGCGGAAGGCGAAGGCCTCCACGGGGTGGCGCACCCGGTCCGTGCGGACCGTCAGCGGGCCCAGGGAGAAGGTGCCGGGGGTGAGCGTGCGGAAGTCGAAGACCTCGCTCATGCAGGAGTCGTCGGGCACGTCCCCGTACGCCGTGGCCAGCCGGTGCTCGGTGTCCCGCGGGCCGTAGACGGGGATGGCCTCGGCGCGGCCGCCCTCGTGCCGGTAGTACCGGGCCACGAAGTAGCCGCACATGTCGATGCAGTGGTCGGGGTGCAGGTGCGAGAGCAGAATGGCATCGAGGTCGTAGAGACCGATGTGGCGCTGCAGCTCGCCGAGGGCTCCGTTGCCCATGTCGAGGAGCAGCCGGAAGCCGTCGGCCTCTACGAGGTAGCTCGAGCAGGCCGATTCCGTGGACGGGAACGACCCCGAGCATCCGACGACGGTGAGCTTCATGCGGGCCTGAACCTCCGTTGACTCGTGACGGGGGGCCATGCGGTCCGTCGAGCGTAAAGCGCGAACGGGACGGCCGCTCCTCCGCGAGGTGGGGTTGTGGCTGAAGTCACCGGTACGGACCCTTCTGGGCGGGGCCCCCGGGCCGGGCCCGCCGGGCCCGGGGCCGCCCCTGCGGCTACGCCCAGAGCTGGCCGTGCAGCGCCTCCACGGCCGCCTCCGTGGTGGGGGCCGTGTAGATGCCCGTCGAGAGGTACTTCCAGCCGCCGTCGGCCACGACGAAGGCGATGTCGGCGCTCTCCCCGGCCCGTTCGGCCTTGCGGGCCACGCCGAGGGCGGCGTGCAGGACGGCGCCCGTGGAGACGCCCGCGAAGATGCCCTCCTCGGTGAGGAGCTCGCGCGTGCGGCGCACGGCGTCCTCGGAGCCGACCGAGTAGCGCGTGGTGAGGACGGAGGCGTCGTAGAGCTCGGGAACGAAGCCCTCGTCCAGGTTGCGCAGGCCGTAGACGAGGTCGTCGTAGCGGGGCTCGGCGGCGACGATGCTCACGCCGGGCTTGTGCTCGCGCAGGTAGCGGCCGACGCCCATGAGCGTGCCGGTGGTGCCGAGGCCGGCGACGAAATGGGTGATCTCGGGGAGGTCGGCGAGGATCTCCGGGCCCGTGCCGGCGTAGTGGGCACCGGCGTTGTCGGGGTTGCCGTACTGGTAGAGCATCACCCAGTCGGTGTGCTCCGCGGCGAGCTCCTTGGCGACGCGGACGGCGGTGTTGGAGCCGCCCGCGGCGGGCGAGGAGACGATCTCCGCGCCCCACATGGCGAGCAGCTGCCGCCGCTCCTCGCTGGTGTTCTCCGGCATGACGCACACGATGCGGTAGCCCTTGAGGCGGGCCGCCATGGCCAGCGAGATGCCGGTGTTGCCGGAGGTGGGCTCGAGGATGGTGCAGCCGGGGGTCAGCCGCCCGCTCCGCTCCGCCTGCTCGATCATGTGCAGGGCGGGGCGGTCCTTGACCGAGCCGGTGGGGTTGCGGTCCTCCAGCTTGGCCCAGACGCGGACCGACCCGGACGGGGAGAGCCTGGGCAGCCGCACCAGCGGGGTGTTGCCGACCGAGGCCAGGTGGCTGTCGTAGCGCATGCTCTCGGCCGGGCCTCAGGCCATTCCGCCGGCGACCGCCGGGAGGATGGTGACGCTGTCGCCGTCGCCGAGCTCGGTGCCGATGCCGGCGAGGAAGCGGACGTCCTCGTCGTTGAGGTAGACGTTGACGAAGCGGCGCAGCTCGCCGGACTCGTCGACGAGGCGCTCGCGGATGCCCGCGTGGCGGGTCTCGAGGTCCTTGAAGAGCTCGTCGATGGTGGCGCCGCTGCCTTCGACGGCCTTCTTGCCGTCGGTGTAGGTGCGGAGAATGGTCGGGATGCGGACCTCGATGGCCATGATGTGGCTCCTGTCGGCGTACGGATGGGACACCTGGGGCGATCGTATCGATTCCGTGTGCGGCCGCCGGAAGTTCGTACCGGCATGCGGACAGCGGCGGGCCGCCGAAGGCCCTGAGCTCAGTAAGCAGGCACCACGGTGACGTCCTCCTCGGTCACCTGACCGTCCACTATGCGGAACGAACGGAACTGGAAGGGGCCCTCGCCGTCGGTGTCGGCGGTGGAGACCAGCACGTAGTGGGCGCCGGGTTCGTTGGCGTACGAGATG
This sequence comes from Streptomyces sp. KLMMK, assembly GCF_036961605.1. Lineage (NCBI taxonomy): Bacteria > Bacillati > Actinomycetota > Actinomycetes > Kitasatosporales > Streptomycetaceae > Streptomyces > Streptomyces sp. KLMMK. The sequence continues at coordinate 10,266 of NZ_JBAMDC010000076.1, read as the reverse complement.
TCCGTGCGGGAGGGGTAGGCCTCGGTGGCCGTGTGCGAGTGGTAGATGACCACGGGCTCCTCGTCGCGGTCGTCCAGCTCGCGGTAGAGCTTGAGCAGGTCCGCGGAGTCGAACTCGTAGAACGTGGGCGAGCGGGCGGCGTTGAGCATCGGGACGAACCGCTCGGGGCGGTCGCTGCCGGCCGGCCCCGCGACCACGCCGCAGGCCTCGTCGGGGTGGTCCGCGCGGGCGTGCGCGACGATCCGGTCGTACAGGTCCTGGGTGATGGTCAGCATGCGCCCCAGGATAGGCACGCGGGGATCGCCGGGGTAAAGCCAAGGGCCCGCCCGTACCGAGGAGTGGTACGGGCGGGCCCGGATGCCGGACAGTGCGGGTCCGGCGGGTCAGGCGTCAGGCCGTCAGACGGCCTGCTCGACCTTCTGCTCGGCCTCGACGGCCTGCGTGTAGTCCTTGCGCTCGAAGGCCTGCGGGTTGCGGGCCTTGAGGACGAGGTAGGACACCCACATGATCGCCGCCCAGACGGGGGCGCAGTACAGCGAGACCCGCGCGTTCTCGTCGATGCCCATCATCACGATCACCATGAAGATGAAGGCGAGGGCGAAGAGGCTGGTCCACGGCGCGCCGGGGGCCCGGAACGTGGACTGCGGGAGCTCACCGCGGTTGGCCTTGCGGCGGTAGCGGAGCTGGGCCACGAGGATCATGATCCAGGCCCACATGCCGGAGATGGTCGCGAAGGAGACGACGTAGTCGAACGCCTTGCCCGGCCACTGGTAGTTGATCCACACGCCGACGAGCATCAGCGCGGCGGAGAAGGTGGTGCCGCGCAGCGGCAGGCCGCCCTTGGTCAGCTGGCCGAAGAACTTCGGGCCCTGGCCGTTGAGCGAGAGGTCGCGCAGCATGCGGCCGGTGGAGTACATGCCGGAGTTGCAGGACGACAGCGCCGCCGTGAGGACGACGAAGTTGACGATGCCGGCGCCGGCCGGGAGGCCGATCTTCTGGAAGGCGGCCACGAACGGGCTCACGCCGGGCATGAACTCGCCCCACGGGACCACGGCCAGGATGATGATCAGCGCGCCGATGTAGAAGACCGCGATGCGCCACGGCACGGTGTTGATCGCCTTGGGGAGCGTCTTCTCCGGGTCCTTGGCCTCGCCCGCGGTGACGCCGACCAGCTCGACGGCGAGGAAGGCGAACATCACGATCTGCAGGGTCATCAGGGTGCTGCCGATGCCGTGCGGGAAGAAGCCGCCGTCGTTCCAGAGGTTGGACACGGTGGCGGTGTCACCGGCGTCGGAGAAGCCGATCGTCAGCACGCCGATACCGATGAGGATCATGCCGATGATGGCGGTGACCTTGACCATCGAGAACCAGAACTCCAGCTCACCGAAGAGCTTCACGGAGATCAGGTTGGCGAAATACAGGATGACGGTGAAGACCAGTGCGGACACCCATTGCGGGATGTCCTTGTCCCAGTACTGCACATAGGCCGCCGCTGCGGTCACCTCGGTGATTCCGGTGACGACCCAGAAGAGCCAGTACGTCCATCCGGTCACATAGCCCCAGAAGGGACCGAGGAACTCTCGGGCGTAGTCCGAGAAGGAGCCGGACACCGGGCGGTACATGAGCAGCTCGCCGAGCGCTCGCATGATGAAGAAGATGACCAGGCCCGCTATTGCATAGGCCAGGATCAGGCTCGGGCCGGCCTTGGAAATGGCCTTCCCCGCGCCGAGGAAGAGACCGGTGCCGATGGCGCCACCAATGGCGATCATCTGAATCTGCCGGTTACCGAGTCCCCGCTCGTAACCCTCGGAAGCCGCCTTGCCGCTTCCCTTGTGGCCCGGTTCCGCGACTGCGTCCGCGGTACGGGCCGCGACCTGCTCAGAGGTCATGGTGGTGCGCCTTTCTCCATACCGATCCGGTTGCTCCGGATCGGGTTCCGATCCCCCCGGATGGAGTCCTGCGAGTGCCGACGGTCGGCCGGCTCAGCGCTCCCGCCGTGAACATGGGTGGCGTCACGGAGGCAGGTCGGAAACATTTATCACGAGTGGCCGGTAGATCGTCTGAATGGCGATCATGGCCGGGTGACGCGCACCACAAAGAAATACGGACAACAAGGAAATGGGTAGGCAAAAGTCGCTACTACGGTGATCCGATCGTTATCCGGACTTGATTGTTCCCTGAGCGGACGCCCGGACCCATTTGATCGATCAGACGATAAGTGCCTCTACCAGCGATTCCTGCAGGCCACCGAGCCAGAGATAGGCCATCACCATCGGCTTGCGCGGATCCTCGTCCGGCAGCCGGAGCAGCGCCTCGCTGTCGTCGTCGTGGGCGATTTCCAGCCGCGCCCCGATCGCCAGCCGGAGGTCGTTGAGCGCGCCCAGCCAGCGCCGGCAGTCCTCGGGCGTGAGCCGCAGGACGGCCGCCTTGTCGCCGGCGACGGTGAGCGAGTCGAGCGAGCGGACGACCGCGAGGGCGTCCTCGCGCTTGCGGTCGCGCAGGTCGTTCTCGGTGTAGCGGCGGAATTCGGCGGCGTGCGCACGCTCCTGCGGGTCCTGCTCGGCACCCGGGTCGCCGTAGGCGTCGGGGAAGAGCCGGGCCAGCGCGGGATCGGAGGGCGGCTCGCTCGGGCCCTCGGCGAACAGCCGCGCGAGCGGATCGGCGCCCTCGGGGCCCGCGGACTCGTCGCCCGGGCCGATCAGCTCCAGGAGCTGCACGGCCAGGCTGCGCAGGATGGAGACCTCGACCTCGTCCAGGGCCACGGCGGCCCCGCCGCCGGACAGCGGCTCGAAGTGGCCGGCCATCAACGGTCCTGCGACAGCGTCGCCCACAGCCCGTAGCCGTGCATCGCCTGCACGTCGCGCTCCATCTCCTCGCGGCTGCCGCTGGAGACGGTGGCGCGCCCCTTGTGGTGGACGTCGAGCATCAGCTTGTGGGCCTTGTCCTTGGGATAGCCGAAGTACGCCTGGAAGACATACGTCACATAACTCATGAGGTTGACGGGGTCGTTGTGGACCAGCGTGACCCAGGGGACGTCGGGCTCGGTCACCGCGTACGGGGACTCGCTCGACTCGGGGCGTTCGATCTCGACCGGTGCAACACTCACGTTTCCCATGCTGCCACTCGCCGGGGCGCGATGCACAAAGGGGGTACCCCCGGCCGCGCGTCGCGGCCCGCACCCGGCCGCACCCCGAGAAATCGTCAGACTGACGAGATTGGGGGTAGCATCTGGTTCCATGAACGCTGCGGACTTGAGGCTGCCGGTGGACGTTCCGTCGACGGCCCTCTTCACCGACCGGTACGAACTCACGATGCTGCAGGCCGCGCTGCGCTCCGGCACCGCCGACCGCCGCTCGGTCTTCGAGGTCTTCACCCGCCGGCTCCCCGAGGGGCGCCGCTACGGCGTCGTGGGCGGCACCGGCCGGGTCCTGGACGCCGTGGAGAACTTCCGCTTCGACAGCGGCGTGCTGGACTTCCTCGCCGCCCAGCGGATCGTCGACGAGCCGACCCTGGCCTGGCTCGCCGACTACCGCTTCCGCGGCGACATCTGGGGCTACCCCGAGGGGGAGGTCTACTTCCCCGGCTCGCCGATCCTGCGCGTCGAGGGCACCTTCGCCGAGGCGGTGCTGCTGGAGACCGTGATCCTGTCGATCCTCAACCACGACTCGGCCGTCGCCGCCGCGGCCTCCCGGATGGCCGTGGCCGCCGGCGACCGGCCGCTGATCGAGATGGGTGCACGGCGCACCCACGAGCTCGCGGCCGTGGCCGCCGCCCGCGCCGCCTACGTGGGCGGCTTCACCTCCACCTCCGACCTCGCGGCCGGCTTCCGCTACAGCATCCCGACCGTCGGCACCAGTGCGCACGCCTTCACGCTGCTGCACGACAGCGAGCGCGACGCCTTCACCGCCCAGGTCGACTCGCTCGGCGGCGGCACGACCCTGCTCGTGGACACCTACGACGTCACCGAGGCCGTCCGGACCGCCGTGGAGATCGCCGGGCCGGAGCTCGGCGCCGTCCGCATCGACTCGGGCGACCTGCTGCTGCTCGCGCACCGGGTGCGGCAGCAGCTGGACGACCTGGGCGCCGCCAAGACGCGGATCGTCGTCACCAGCGACCTGGACGAGTACGCCATCGCCTCGCTCGCCGCGGCCCCCGTCGACGCCTACGGGGTGGGCACGCAGCTGGTGACCGGCAGCGGGCACCCCACGTGCTCGATGGTCTACAAGCTCGTGGCCCGCGCGGACGAGGCCGGCCCGGACGCCCCGCTCCGGCCGGTCGCCAAGAAGTCCATGGGCGGCAAGACCTCCATCGGCGGCCGCAAGTGGGCCGCGCGCCGGCCCGACGCGGACGGGGTGGCCGAGGCCGAGGTCGTCGGTACCGGCCCGGTACCGGCCGAGCTCGCGGACCACCAGCTGCTCACCGAGCTCGTCCGCGGCGGCGAGGTCGTCGCCCGCGAGCCCCTGGACGCCGCACGGGACCGGCATGCCGCGGCCCGGGCGCGGCTCCCGCTCTCCGCTACCCAGCTCTCGCGCGGTGAGCCGGTACTCCCCACCGAGTACCTCTGACGCTCCCCGCGCGCCCGGTGGGCCTCCGCCGCTCCGGGTCCCTCTCCCATTGCGCAACGGAAGTCACTACCCTCGGTCACAGAGAGGCGATCCGCACTGTCGGCCGAGGGCCCTTCCACAAAGGATCCGCATCATGCAGCGTGCACTGATCATCGTCGACGTGCAGAACGACTTCTGCGAGGGCGGCAGCCTCGCAGTGGCCGGCGGCGCCGACGTGGCCGCGGCCATCACCGACCTCGTCGGCGAGGCCACGCCCGGATACCGGCACATCGTCGCCACGCGCGACCACCACATAGACCCCGGCGCCCACTTCTCCGCCGCGCCGGACTACGAGAACACCTGGCCGCCGCACTGCGTCGCCGGCACGGAGGGATCCGGGTTCCACCCGAACTTCGCCCCGGTGATCGCCTCCGGGGCGATAGACGCCGTCTTCGACAAGGGGGCGTACGCGGCCGCCTACAGCGGCTTCGAGGGCACCGACGAGAACGGGGTGTCCCTGGCGGACTGGCTGCGCGAGCGGGGCGTCACGGAGGTCGACGTCGTCGGGATCGCCACGGACCACTGCGTACGGGCGACGGCGCTGGATGCGGCGCGGGCCGGTTTCTCCACGCACGTCCTGCTCGACCTCACGGCCGGGGTCGCGCCGGGCACGACGGAGCGGGCGCTGGAGGAGCTGCGCGACGCGGGCGTCGAGCTCAGCGGCAAGCCGGTGGTCGCCACCGGGTGACGTGAGCGCCGAGCCCGGCTCGGCACCGTCGGGCGCCACCGCTGTGGCCGGGCGCAGGCCCTGTGCCGCGGGGGCCCTACGCCGCTGTGCGGGGGCGCAGCAGCGTCCGTATGGGGTGCCAGGACTCCGTGTCGTCGTCCGGGGCCGCGCGCCAGACCAGGCCGTCGGGGTGGTGGAGCACCGCCGTTATCTCGTCCGGCGTCGGCGGCTCCGTGTTGCCGCGGAGGTAGACGGCTCGCAGGCCGAGGTTCCGCAGGCGGGTGAGCGCCCGCGCGCGGTTCGCCGCGTGCACGAGCACCCGCACGCGCGAACCCGGCGCCGCACCCCCGCCGGGCGGGCCCGGAAGGTACAGGGCCACCACCACACTGCCGCCCGGCAGCTTGCAGAAACCACCGCCTGCCATGCCCGTGTCACCTCTCCCCGGACCGGGGTGTCAATAACAGCGTCACGGCAGTCATCTAAACGCGATCGGCCGCCGCCCGCTAGGGGGCGACGGCCGATACGGCTCTGACCTGCAGAGATGCAGATCGTCAGGGGACTACTTGCCCGAGGGGCCCACCTGGACGGTCATCGTGGAGCCGCCGGGGGCCTGCCACAGGATCTTGATCCGGGTGTTGGTGTCAGTAACCTGCACACCGCCGCTCGGGTTGTCCTTGCTCCAGTAGGTGCCCTTGCGGTCGTCGAAGACCGGCGTGCCGAGCTTGCCCTTCACGCGGGTCGCCACGCCGTCCTGGTGGACGGTGTAGCCCTCGCTCGGGAACCAGCTGAACGGCGAGTCGTAGGCCTGGAAGCGGTTGCGCATGACCGAGCCGTCGGCCCACTTCTCGACCTGCGGGTGCGCGTCGATCGGCAGGATGCGGCCGACACCGGGGTGCACGCCGACGTTGTTGTCGGCCTGCGAGGTGTCCCACTTCCAGATGAGCAGGCCCTTCTGGTACGGGTAGTGCTCGACCCAGCTCGGGCGGGTGCTCTTCCAGCCGAAGTTGTACGGGCCGGACTTGAGGGTCTCGTCGTACGACACGTACTGGCGGTTCTCGGCGATGTAGTACTGCGCGTACTCCTTGGTGAAGGACTCGCCGATGCGCGAGAAGCCCTTCGCCGTCCAGCCGTTGTCGTCACCCTCGGCGCCGTCGGTGAAGAGGGCGGCGCCGTCGGCGGTGACGCTGATGGCGTCGGCCGTGAAGCCCTTGCCGGTGGTGCCGCCGTCGGTGGTGTAGCGGAAGCGCAGGTCGATCTTCTTGCCGGCGTACGCGTCGAGCGGGTACGACAGCTTCTTGTACGCGCCGGAGACACCGGTCAGGGCGGGCTTGTCGCCGCCGTCGCGCGGGATGGACTTGCCGTCGGCCGTGCCGTCGACGGGGGTCCAGTTGGCGCCGCCGTCCGTGGAGACCTCGGCGTAGGCGTAGTCGTAGTTGGCCTCGATGTCCCACCAGGCCGAGAGGTCCAGGCTGGCCTTGGACTTGCCGGTGAGGTCGACCGGGCGGGAGAGGGTGTTCTTCAGGTCGTCGGCCTGACCGCCCCACCACTGCTTGGAGCCTTCGGCAGGGCGGACGACGTCGGTCTTGACCGCCTTGCTGGGCAGTTCGACGACGACCGCCTGCTTGTCCTTGGTGTTGTACTCGGCCACGCCCAGCTTGTGCGTCGACTTCGTCGCCGCCTTCGCCTTGTCGTAGTTCAGCCAGCCGAGCTGCAGCTTGTCCCAGGAGCTCATGTCGCCGGGGAGCTCGCCGATGCTGTCCTTGCCGCGGCCCAGCCACGAACCGGAGGACATCAGGGACCAGTAGGCGACAGAGGACTCGCCGGTGCCGGTGGTGTCGTACTCGTCCGGCAGGCCGAGGTCGTGGCCGTACTCGTGGGCGAAGACGCCGAGGCCGCCGTTCTCCGGCTGCATGGTGTAGTCGCCGACCCAGATGCCGGTGTCGGCGATCTGCGTGCCGCCGGCCTTGTTGTTCGCGGGGCCGGTCTTGCCGGCGTCCGAGCCGTAGGCGTACCAGCGGTGGGCCCAGATGGCGTCGGTCTTCTGCGCGCCGCCGCCGGCGGACTCGTCCTCACCGGCGTGCACGATCTGGAAGTGGTCGATGTAGCCGTCGGGCTCGTTGAAGTTGCCGTCGCCGTCGAAGTCGTTGCGGTCCCACTGGTCGTACTTGGCCAGCTCCGCCTTGATGTCGGAGTCGCTGCGGCCGGCCGCCTTCTGGTCCTTCACCCACTGGTTGACGCCGTCGCGCACCAGGTCCCAGGCGCTCGGGCAGTTGGTGGAGCCGCAGTAGTTGGAGCCGTAACGGGCCTCGTTCCACTGGACCTTGACCCAGTCGGTGACGGTGCCCTCGACGGAGTAGCGGCCCGAGGACTGCTTCTCGTAGTACTTGGCCAGGGACTCCTTGCCCTTGTCGTGCGAGAAGTACAGGTCCTGGAAGTACTGCCGGTTGTAGTCCTTCTCCCAGGCCGTGCTGTTGTCCTGCTTGCGGTCCGGCTGCTTGATCTGGTTGTGCGCCGGGCCCGGCTGGCCGCCGAACTTCTTCACGGGCGGCTTGGGGCCGTCCGGACCGTCCGGGTCGTACATCGTGGTGTCGTCGACCTTGTCGCCGAAGTCCACGAGGATCGTGAAGATCTTGTCGGTCTTCTCCCGGCCCAGCTCGACGTACTTCCCCTTGCCGAGCTGGACGACCTTGGACGCACCGCGCTGCTCCGCCCGGGCGTCCCCGGATATGACCTTGTCGAGCGCGGCCTTGCGCTGAGCCTCGCGCTTCTTGCTGAACGGCCCCTTGAGGTCGTGCTCGACGCTCTTCCCGGCTTGCTCCGGGTCGTGGCGCTCGATGCCCGACGGCGTGTCGGCAGTGGTGGCCGCCTGAGCGATCCCGGCCGTGGTCCCCGCGGTCAGGGCCGTCGCGGCGAGCGCGACGGCCGTGGCCACGGCGGCGGATCTGGCGAGCCTCCGTTGGCTGCTGTTCACTTGTGAATGTCCTCCCCAGTAAGAACTGTGGAGGTATTTGACCGGAGTGACGCCAGAAAAGACAGACCTTGACTACAGGCGAAAGAGCAAGTACGTTATCCGGCCTTTAAGTTACGGATTTCGGACAACAACGGGCGCGCCCATCTCACCCCCTGGACCGTTGGATGACTCCGTGCGCCCCCCGTGCTCCGGCACCGTGTGTTAGGTCACGCTTACCGGCAGTTCCGCTCGGGCAGACAGGACCGTAGAGTCGTTTTGGTATACACACTTGCCCCCGGCACGTTGTGTGCACCAGCCGGCTCCGCACCCCACACCTTTGCTCCGAGGACGGATCCCGCCATGCCGCGTCCGACTCCCGCACAGATAACCTACGGATCGGCCACCGTCGTCTTCTCGACCCTCGCCATGCTGCTGCTCTCGCAGACGAGCTCGGGGTTCGGGATCGCGGTCATCGCCGTCGCAGCGCTCGCGCTCGGCCTGTTCGTCGCCGTCGCCTTCCCCATGCCGCGCGTCGGCGCCCGCAAGCCCCGGGTGCCCCGGCAGCGCACGCCCCTGCCCGCCGAGCCGAGACTCGGCGAGCACTCGCTACACGGCTGAGACCACCACGGTCTTGGCCGCCTTGTCGTGAATGCAGTGGTGATAGGGCTGGTCCCAGGTACACCAGAGCACGTTGATGAGCCAGAAGACGAAGCCGCAGCAGGGCACCACCTGCGGCAGGGAGTACACGGCGGCGCGCGTCCAGCCCGGGCTTCCCTCGGGGATCGCGCCGTTCTCCAGCATCGCCACCCGGATGCCCATCACCATCTTGCCGACGGTCTGCCCGCGCTTGGTGAGCATCAGCCCCTCGTAGATGAAGTAGACGACGGAGACGATGATGCCCAGGCTCGTGGACCTGCCGTCGTTCCAGTCCCCCGGATCCCAGTCCCACACCGCCGCCTTGAAGACCGCGGTGACCGGGATGGAGACGAGCAGCCCGTCGATGATGCGGGCGAGGAGCCGCTTCCCCCGGTTCGCGAGCGGCGGCATGCCCGCCAGCGGGTCGGCCGCGCCGTACTGGTCCCCGTAGGGATTGCCGGGCCCGCCCGGGCCCGGGGCGCCCCCGCCGCCGTAGGGGTCGCCTCCATAGGGGCCGCCTCCGTACGGGCCGCCGGCACCGGGCGGTTGGCCGCCGCCGGCGTACGCGCCGCCGCCTTCCGGGACGGGCCCGGAAGGCGGCGGCCCGGAAGGCTCCGATGGCCGCTTCCGGAACGGGTCGTCGTCGCGGGGCTGCTCGGTGCTCATGGGCCGAGTAGAACCCAGGCTCCTGCCCGTCGCATCCGAAGAGGTGCCGTTCGGGTCGCAGCGGGCCCGGGGCGGCGGCCCCGGGGCGTCAGCGCTTGCCCGCCGCCACGAACGTGCGCGCCGCCTTGTCGTGCCAGCACTGCCGCCACGGCCGGTCGACGAGGCACCACAGGGCGCCCACCACGCCGATGCCCAGGGCGCCCAGCCCCCCGTACACCAGCCAGCGGCGCAGCGCCGCCCCGAAGCGCGGGGTGTCGTGCGCCTCGATGTCCAGCACGCGGACGCCGCACAGGCGCTTGCCCAGCGTGCGGCCCCACTTGGCGGTCGGCAGCGCCTCCAGCACCACCCCGGCGACCAGCAGGACGCCCAGCACGACGGCCAGATAGCCGCCGGTCGTGCCGTCGAGCAGCCAGACCGTGACCGTCTCACCGGACTGCTTCGCCCGCTCGACCTTGGCGTCGATGTGCTCGACGGTCCTGGCCCACAGCGGCACGGCCGCGGCGGAGACGACGGCCCCGAGCACGGCGGTGTCGACCAGCCGGGCGGCGAGCCGGCGGCCCAGCGGCGCGGGCCGGCCCTGCTGCTCCTGGGCGGCCCGCAGGAACGGATCGTCCTTCGGGGGCTTCCACGGCGCGGGCGCGTCGGAGGAGCCGGAGGAGGAGGCGGCGGAGGTCTGTGCGGGCTGCTGCTGGGCCAGTTGCTGCACCTGCTGGGCCCAGCCGCCGGCCGCGGGCCTGGCCGGC
>NZ_JBAMDC010000759.1:0-1138 GCF_036961605.1 Streptomyces sp. KLMMK | reverse complement strand
GCCACCCGCCTGCCCGACGGCACCGAGGCGTGGCCGGGCTGGGAGGACTGCGCGGTCCCGCCCGCCCGGCTCGGCGCCTACCTGCGCGACTTCCGCGCCCTCCTGCGCCGCTACGGGCTGCACGGCGCGCCCTACGGCCACTTCGGCGACGGCTGCATCCACGTGCGCATCGACTTCGGCCTGACCCGCCCGGACGGCGTGCGGCGCTTCCGCGACTTCTCCGGCGACGCCGCCGACCTGGTCGTCTCGCACGGCGGCTCCCTGTCCGGCGAGCACGGCGACGGGCAGGCGCGGGCGGAACTCCTGCCGAAGATGTACGGACCCGAGGTCGTCCGCCTCTTCGAACGCTTCAAGGACCTCTGGGACCCGGACGGCGGGCTCAATCCCGGCATCCTCGCCCGCCCCCGCAAGCTGGACGAGAACCTCCGCTTCGACGTGCTCCCGGGCCGGCCGGTGCCTGTCGTCTTCGCCTACCCCGGGGACGGCGAGGGTGGCGGCGACTTCGCGGGGGCCGTGCGGCGGTGCGTGGGCGTCGCCAAGTGCCGGGAGACGGAGGTGGTTCCGGGCGCGGCGGGCGTGATGTGCCCCTCCTACCGGGTGACGCGCGAGGAACAGCACTCCACGCGCGGCCGGGCCCGCCTGCTGCACGAGATGCTGGCGGGCGAGGTCGTCACGGACGGCTGGCGCTCGGAGGAGGTCCGCGAGGCGCTCGACCTGTGCCTGGCGTGCAAAGGATGCCGCAGCGACTGCCCGGTGGGCGTCGACATGGCCACGTACAAGGCGGAGTTCCTCCACCACCACTACGCGGGACGGGTACGGCCCGCCGCCCACTACGCGATGGGGTGGCTGCCGGTGTGGCTCCGGGGGGTGGCGGCGCTCCGGGCGGCCGGGGCGGTCAACCGGCTGGCGGGGACCGGGCCGGTGGCCGCGGCGGCGAAGCGGCTCGGAGGGCTCGCCCGGGAACGGGAGCTTCCGCGGCTGGCGGAGGAGCCGTTCGTGCGGTGGTGGAGGGGGCGGGGGGATGTGCCGTGTGACGGGCCGGGTGGTGGTCCGGGTGACGGGGCGGGCGAGGGCCCGAGCGTCGGGCCGGACGGCGGGCCGGACGTCGGACCGGACGTCGGACCGGACGTCGGACCGG
>NZ_JBAMDC010000758.1:0-1168 GCF_036961605.1 Streptomyces sp. KLMMK | reverse complement strand
TGGGTGATCATGCACGTCATGCACAGTGACCTCTTCGCCCAGCAGAACATGGCCAAGCCCGCCGCTGCGCCCGGCATGGCCGTCCACAACGCCAAGTCCATCGTCTACGCCGTCGACGGCGAGTGCTACGCGCGCCAGGGTTCCATGGTCGCCTTCCGGGGCGATCTGCAGTTCGAGAAGCTCGGCCAGGGCGTGGGCAAGTTCCTCAAGCGCGCCGTCACCGGCGAGGGCCTGGCGCTGATGGCCGTGCGGGGCCGCGGCGAGGTGTGGTTCGCGCACGAGGCCGCCAACTGCTTCATCGTCGACATCGCGCCCGGCGAGAGCCTCACCGTCAACGGCCGCAACGTCCTGTGCTTCGACCCGACCCTCTCCTACGAGATCCAGACCGTGAAGGGCGCGGGCATGACGGGCGGCGGGCTCTTCAACTCCGTCTTCAGCGGCCACGGGAAGCTCGGCGTGATATGCGAGGGCAACCCCATCGTCATCCCCGTCTCCGCCCAGGCCCCGGTCCACGTGGACACCGACGCGGTCGTCGGCTGGTCCGCCTCCCTGCGCACCTCGCTGCACCGCTCCCAGAGCATCGGCTCCATGCTGCGCGGCGGCTCCGGCGAGGCCGTCCAGCTCAAGCTGGAGGGTGAGGGCTTCGTGATCGTCCGGCCGAGCGAGGCCAAGCCCCAGCAGCAGAACGGCTGACCCGGTGCTCGGTCGCATAGCCTCCGCCGTGCTGCCCGCGGCCGGGCGGCTGACGGTAACGACCGACGACGGTGCCGGGCCCGCGCCCGGCAGCATCGTCGCGGCGAACCACACCTCGCTCGCCGACCCGGCGGTCGTGCTCGCCGCCCTCCACCGGCTCGGGGTCTCCCCCGTCGCCCTGGCCGCCGCCGGCCTGTGGCGGATCCCGCTGCTGGGACGGCTGCTCACCCGGGAGGGGTACGTCCCCGTCCACCGCGGCGACCCGCGGGCGGTCCTGGCCCTCGACGGGGCCGGGGCCGCGCTCGCGAACGGCCGCACCGTGCTCATCTACGGCGAGGGCGCCCTGCCCCGCCGCAGGGACTCCGGCGAGGCGGCACCCCGCCCCTTCCGCGGCGGGCTCGCCCACCTCGCCCTCACCACCGGGGCCCCCGTCGTGCCCCTGGGGCAGGCGGGTGCGCGCCGCCTCTGCTCCGGC
>NZ_JBAMDC010000757.1:0-1179 GCF_036961605.1 Streptomyces sp. KLMMK | reverse complement strand
CAGGAGGAGCACACCAGCCTCGAGTGGCGCATCGCGACCCGCACCGTGCCCCTGCAGGTGCTCGCCCGCGCCGACGAGCTCGACCTCGCCCTGTCCGAGTGCCGGGCGCTGCTGGACCGCGCGCGGGCCGAAGGCTCGCGCACCCTGCTCACCATCGCCCACAGCATGCGCGCCGAAGTGCGCTACCGCACCGGTGACATACCCGGCTGCCTGGAGGACGCCCGCAGCGCCCTGGAGCCTGCCGGGACTTCGCCCTCCGGGCACTGGAGCCGCACCGGCCAGGCGGTGGCGGCGGTCGTCGCCTCGCTGCTGGAGACGGGCGAGCTGCGCGAGGCCAACCGGGCCCTGAGCGACTTCGCCCTGGACGGCGAGGTGCCCGAGGGCGCCGGATTCGCGGCCCTGCTCTTCCACCGCGGCCGGCTCCGCGTGGCCTGCGGACACCCGCAGGCGGGGCTGGCCGACCTGCTGGAGTGCGGCCGCCGGCTGGCCGACGCCGGCCAGCTCAACCCCGCGGTCCTCTCCTGGCGTTCCGAGGCCGCGCTCGTGCACGCGGCGCTCGGCGAGCGCGACACCGCGCTCGTCCTCGTCGACGAGGAGCTCGCCCGCGCCCGCCACTGGGGCGGCCGCCGGGCGACCGGCCGGGCCCTGCGGGCGACCGGGCTGCTGGCCAAGGGGCTGGGCGGCGAGGAGGCGCTGCGGGAGGCCGTCGAGGTGCTGGAGGAGTCCTCCGCCCGGCTGGACCTGGCGCGGGTGCTCACCGACCTCGGCATCCTGATGCGCAAGTCCAGCCGGCTCGGCGAGGCGCGCGAGCACCTGCGGCGCGCGCAGTCGCTGGCCGAGCAGTGCGGGGCTGCCGTGCTGGCCCAGACGGCCCGTCAGGAGCTGCTGGTGGCCGGGGCCCGGCCGCGGCGGCCGACCGAGGTGGGCATCGACGCCCTCACCCCGACCGAGCGCCGCGTCGCGCTCATGGCGGTCGCCAAGTTCACCAACCGCGAGATCGCGGGGAAGCTCTTCGTCACCCAGCGCACCGTCGAGCTGCACCTCAGCCGCGTCTACCGCAAGTTGGCGGTGACGGGCCGCTCCGGCCTGGCGGAGTATTTCGCGGAGCTTCCGGAGAGCGGGGGCGCGGCAGGCTCCGAGCACCCCGCGGAGCGGGCCTGGACGGACGTCCGGGGCGGT
>NZ_JBAMDC010000756.1:0-1194 GCF_036961605.1 Streptomyces sp. KLMMK | reverse complement strand
CACTTCGGCGGTGGCGTGGCCGAGGGCGCGGGCGGAGGCGGTGAAGTCGGCGCGGACGGCGAGGGCGCTGAGGGCCAGCTGCCAGCCGTCGGCGGAGCCGGGCAGGTAGGGCTGGAGCACGCCGAGCGTCATGGGTTCGGTGCCCGCGCCGGGCACGACGGCCTCGAACCAGGCGGCAGGGGCGGGCACCCGGGCGCAGCCGGTGCCGGCGAGGGCGCGGGGGAGCTCGAGGTCGGGGTTGGTGCCGGGGCAGACGCGGCGGAAGAGCTTGAGGATATACGTTTCGCCGTAGACGACCGAGGAGTTGGACTGTTCGGCGCCGATGAGGCGGGGGGCGAGCCCGGCGCCGATCACGACGCCCTCCTCGCGGCTGAAGCGCAGCGGCCCGAGCCGGCCGGGCAGCCGCAGCCGCTCCAGCAGCAGGCTGGCCAGCCGGGGGTCGGCCAGGCCCTCGTAGACGGCGCGGCCGTGCAGCGGGCCGCCTGCGGGGCGGCCGATGAGCGCGGGCGCCAGGTGCGGCGGGAGGACGTCGTGGACGCCGAGCAGGAGCTGGTAGCAGTCGTCGGTGCCGGCGTGGAGGGCGGGGGCGGCGGACGCCGGGCCGTCCGCGGGCCGGCTGCCGGCGGGGGCGCCGGGCTGCTGGGCGCGGACGAGCAGGTGGAGCAGGCCGGGGACGGTGGCGCCGGTGTGGTGGGGCAGCAGCTCGGTGGCGGCGACGAGCGTGAAGCCGGTGATGGGGCGCCCTTTGCCCGCGAACCACCGCTGACGCGGCAGCCACTCGGAGAGCAGCGGCACCAGCGAGCCCAGCAGCCCCGCATCGGCGGCCTCCTGGCCCGGTGCGTGGGCCGCGGGAGCGGCGCGGACCGAGGACAGCAGCGGAACGGGGGCGCCCCCCTTCCGTCCGGTGTCCCGGCGTCCGGTGCCCCGGCGGGACGGTGCAGCGTCCGACATGGCGTCGCGTCCTTTCCCCGGGGCACGGCATATGGGGCAAAGTGTCCCGGATCGCGGTCCCGGATTGCGGCATTGACCGGTGCGCGGTGCTGGGGTCCCCCGCCGGAGGCGGGGGTGTCGGGCGAGGATCGTCCGTTCGGTCGGCGCCTGCGGCCCCTGGTGCGGGCGTGCGGCGGCCGGGCAGCGGCCCCGCGGCGGTCCCGAAGCGGAAGCGATCCGTTCGGCCCGGCCCGTGCGTAGTAG
>NZ_JBAMDC010000755.1:0-1202 GCF_036961605.1 Streptomyces sp. KLMMK | reverse complement strand
ATGTCGAGGGGCGGTATGCCGGCGAGCCCGGGCAGCAGCTCCCGCAGCCGCGCCGCGAGCTCGGAGGCGCGCAGCCGGGACGCGGGCCCCTTGGCGAGGCACTGGACGACGAGCTGCCACAGCTCGTCGGGGATGCCGGGCAGCGGCGCCACCGTCTCCGTGACGTGCCGCCGGAGCACGGCGCCGGGGTGGCCGCCGCCGAAGGGCGTGAAGCCGGCCAGCAGCTCGTAGAGGACCGTGGCGAGGGCGTAGACGTCGACGGAGGCGCGCGGCGGCAGCCCCTCGATGATCTCGGGGGCGAGGTAGTCGGGCGTGCCGATGACGCTGCGCGGGCCGGTCCCGCGGCCTTCCCGGGCGGGCCGGGGGGCGTCCACGAGGCGGGCGATGCCGAAGTCGGTGAGCAGCGCGGGGTGCGCGCCGCCGGGCCCGAGCGGGCCCTGCATGTCGAGCAGGACGTTCTCGGGCTTGACGTCGCGGTGGACGATGCCGGCCGCGTGGGCGGCGGCGAGGCCCTCGGCGACGTCGGCGACGATGGCGACCGCGGCCTCGGGCGCGAGCCGCCGCTCGCGGTCGAGCCGGGTGCGCAGGTCCGTGCCCCGGATGAGATCCATGACGAGCGCGAGGTCGGCGCCGTCGACCACGAGGTCGCGGACGCCGACCACGTGCGGGTGGTCCAGTCCGAGGAGCGCGGCGCGCTCCTGGACGAACCGGCCGACGAGCTCCTGGTCGGAGGCGAGATCCTCCCGCAGGAGCTTGATGGCGACCGGGCCCTCGGGCCCCTCGCCGAGCCAGACCGTGCCCGCGCTGCCGCGGCCGAGGACCTGGTGGGCGGTGTACCGGCTGCCGATCTTCCGTGCCAAGACTGTTCCCCGACTCCTCGTCTCCGACAGGCGCGCTGGCGACCAAGCTACTGCCAACGCTCACCCCCGAGGTGTAAATCGCCCCTCGGGTGTCGACAAATCGATGGCATCGGTGACACCGGCGCCACCGGCGTCACTTGTTGGAGGTGAGCCCCGAGATCCAGTCCTTGACGTCGGTGACCCAGTCCCAGGTCGCGTCCCAGAAGCTCTTGCCGTCGGCGACCCAGTCCTTCAAGGGGGTGAATTCCCAGATGCACCAGGAACCGATCACCAGGATGACGATGAGGAACAGGCAGCCCTTGAGGCAGCCGAGCCCGGGGATCCGCATCGGGTTCGCGCTGC
>NZ_JBAMDC010000754.1:0-1207 GCF_036961605.1 Streptomyces sp. KLMMK | reverse complement strand
CAGGCGGCCGGTTCGGGGATGGGGCAAGCGGCCGGTTCGGTATCGGCTGCGGCCGCCGGCCCGGCCCCCGTTGCCTCCCCCGCCCCTTCCCCCACTCCCGTTCCCGTCGCCGTTCCCGCCCCACGCTCGCCCCGACCCGCGGACCCTGCCGGCGCACCTGCGGCCGGCCCCCTCACCTCCGGCCCCCTCGCCCCCGGCGTCTTCTACGGCGCCGACCGCGGCGACACCGCCGCCCGGGCCGTACTGGAGGCCGCGGGGCCCGTCCTGGTCACCACCAGCGACCCCGGGCTGTGGTCCGGTACGAAGGACTCCCGCGCCAAGCTCGGCCCCGTGCACGTCTTCGATCCGAGCCATCTCCTCGACACTCCGGACCGCCTCCGCTGGTCCCCCGTCGCGGGCTGCACGGCCCGGGAGACCGCGGCCGCCCGCGCGGCCGCCCTGCTCGCGCCCGTACGCCCGCTCAGTGCCCTCGACTCGGCCACCGCGGACGCCGCGGAGACGCTGCTGCGCTGCTGGCTGCACGCCGCCGCCGTGGACGGCCGGCCGTTCCGCCAGGTGCTGCGCTGGGCACAGGGCACGGCGGCGCACGAGCCCGTGCGGATCCTGCGGACGCACGTCAAGGCGGCGGGCGGCGCGGCAGGCGAGCTGGAGTCGGCGCTCACCGGGCACCCCCAGCGGCGCGAAGTCGCGCAGGAGCTGACGGCCCGTGCGCTCGGCGCACTGTCGTCCGTCCACGTCCGCGATGCCTGCAATCCAAATCGGGCCGATTCCCTGGCATGGGAATCATTTGTCGCCGAGGGGGGAACCCTGTACGTGGTGGGTGAGGCGATTGAGGATCCCCGCACCCGCCCGGGTGCGATGCCCCTGCTGACCGCACTCGTCTCAAGCGTGGTCGAGCGCGGCCGGGGCATGGCCGGACGGTCATCTGCCGGTCGCCTCGACCCACCACTGACCCTGGTGCTGGATGACGTGGCCGCCGTGGCGCCCGCGCCCGCCCTCCCGGATCTCGTCGCGGAGGGCACGGCCCAGGGTCTGCCGACGTTCGCGCTCATGCGCTCCGAGGAGCAGGCCAGGGCGCGGTGGCCGCACCGCGCCCTCGTCGGCTAGCGAGCCGGAAAGCGGACGGATGCCGGAGCGACCGGAGGAGCCGGAGGACGCAGGGGCGCGGGTCCCCGGCAGGCGCCGGTTCCTGGGCGGCGTGGCCGCA
>NZ_JBAMDC010000753.1:0-1210 GCF_036961605.1 Streptomyces sp. KLMMK | reverse complement strand
GTGACCCCCCGTCGCCCGCCGCGTAGGCGACGCCGTCGCCGGGTCCTCCGGCCAGGGGTGGCGGGGGTAGCGGCCGCGGAGTTCGGCGCGTACCGAGCGGTAGCCGTCGCGCCAGAACGACGCCAGGTCCGCCGTGACGGCCGCGGGCCGCCCCGCGGGGGACAGCAGGTGGACGAGCAGCGGCACCCGGCCGCCCGCGAGCCGCGGCGTCTCCTGCCAGCCGAACAGCTCCTGCAGCTTCACTGCCAGCACCGGCTGCCCGCCGCCGTAGTCCACGCGGATCCGCGACCCGCTGGGCACCTGGATCCGCTCGGGCGCCAGCTCGTCCAGGCGCGCCGCGTCCCCGGACGCCCACGGCAGGAGCCGCTGCAGCGCCTTGCCGCCGTCCGCCCGTTCCAGGTCCGACCGCCGGCGGGCACGGCCCAGCTCCCAGCCGAGCCAGTCGTCCAGGTGTTCCAGCAGCGCGCCGTCGGACACGTCGGGCCACGGCTCGCCCAGCTCCCGGTGCAGGAACGCCAGCCGCTGCCGCAGCCCGGCCGCCTCGGCCGTCCAGCGCAGCAGCGCCAGGCCCTCCCGCCGCAGCCCCTCCTCCAGCGCGGCCCGCAGGAGCTCCGGGTCCGGATCCGGCAGCGGGCGGGACGCCAGCTCGACGGCGCCGAGCCGTTCGACCCGCCGCGCCACCACGTCCCGCCGCTCCTCCGACCAGCGGACCTCCTCGCCCTCCGCGTGCAGGGCCCCGGCGGCGGCCCGCGCCGTCCCCTCGTCGATCACGGCGCCGAGCAGCACCCGCGCCGAGGCCGCCGTGACCGGCCGGTCGGCGACGGCGATCGCGAGCCAGGGCGCGCTGCGCAGCCGGGACCCGTCGCCGAGCTGCGCCCCCGTCCCGGACACCATGAGGTACGAGCCCTCGCCGCGCAGCGCGGCCACCCGCTCGGGGTGGGCGAGCGCGGTGACGAGCCCGGCCACGGCGTCGTCCGACAGCGCACCGGGCCCGGACGACACCCCGGCCGAACCGGCCGGACCCTCCTCCGCCACGCCCTTCAGCGCTCCTTCGAGCCTGCGGGCCTCCGCACGCCACCGCGCCCCGTAGGCGTCGCCGCCGCGCCGCGCCGTACGCCAGGCGGCCGCCAGGTCGTCGCCGTACTCCCGGGGCGGTTCCTCGCTCAGGAGGGCCACCACCTCCGCCGCGCGGCGCGCACCGGCCTCCCGG
>NZ_JBAMDC010000752.1:0-1232 GCF_036961605.1 Streptomyces sp. KLMMK | reverse complement strand
ATGAAGGTCGTCGGTGAGCTGTTCGGGTCGGGGCAGATGCAGTTGCCGTTCGTGCTGCAGTCGGCCGAGGTGATGAAGACGGCGGTGGCGTATCTGGAGCCGCACATGGAGAAGTCGGATGCGGAGGGCAAGGGCACGATCGTGCTGGCCACGGTCCGCGGTGACGTCCATGACATCGGTAAGAACCTGGTCGACATCATCTTGTCCAACAATGGCTACAACGTGGTCAATCTGGGCATCAAGCAGCCGGTCTCGGCGATCCTGGAGGCGGCCGAGGAGCATCGTGCCGATGTGATCGGGATGTCGGGGCTGCTGGTGAAGTCCACGGTGATCATGAAGGAGAACCTGGAGGAGCTCAACCAGCGCAAGCTCGCCGCCCAGTACCCCGTGATCCTGGGCGGTGCTGCCCTGACCCGGGCGTATGTGGAGCAGGATCTGCATGAGATCTACGAGGGTGAAGTGCGGTATGCGCGCGATGCCTTCGAGGGTCTGCGGCTGATGGACGCTTTGATCGCGGTGAAGCGGGGTGTGCCGGGGGCGGTGCTGCCGGAGCTGAAGCAGCGGCGGGTGCCCAAGCGCGCTGCGGCGGCGGTGCTGGAGGTGGAGGAGCCCGAGGGTTCGGTCCGCTCGGATGTGGCGGTCGACAACCGGGTGCCGGAGCCGCCGTTCTGGGGCACGCGGGTGATCAAGGGGATCGGGCTGAAGGACTATGCGTCCTGGCTCGACGAAGGCGCGCTGTTCAAGGGGCAGTGGGGTCTGAAGCAGGCCCGCGCCGGCGGCCCGACGTACGAGGAGCTCGTGGAGAGCGAGGGCCGCCCGCGCCTGCGCGGCTGGCTGGAGAAACTCCACACCGAGAATCTCCTCGAAGCCGCCGTCGTCTACGGCTACTTCCCGTGCGTGAGCAAGGGCGACGACCTGATCCTGCTGGACGAGGACGGGATCGAGCGCACCCGCTTCACGTTCCCGCGGCAGCGGCGCGGGCGGCGGCTGTGCCTGGCGGACTACTTCCGGCCCGAGGAATCGGGCGAGAAGGACGTCGTGGGCCTGCAGGTCGTCACCGTCGGCTCCCGCATCGGCGAGGCGACGGCGGAGCTGTTCGCCGCCGACGCCTACCGCGACTACCTCGAACTGCACGGCCTGTCCGTCCAGCTCGCCGAAGCCCTCGCCGAGTACTGGCACGCCCGCGTCCGCGCCGAACTCGGCTTCGCCGGCGAAGACCCCGACGACGTCGA
>NZ_JBAMDC010000751.1:0-1243 GCF_036961605.1 Streptomyces sp. KLMMK | reverse complement strand
TGTGGCCGGGTGTGGCCGTGGTGGCCGCCGTGCTGCTCCGCAGCCTCCAGCTCGGCGAGCTCCTCGTCCAGGCCGAAGCGCTCCAGCAGCGGGATGCGGTAGAGCCGCGGCAGCAGCCAGGCGTGCCAGATGCCGGTGACGAAGATGATCGCGGACGAGGCGATCAGGACCGATCCCAGGGTGTCGGTCGGGTAGTGGGCGCCGACGTACCAGCGGGAGAAGGCGATGAGCAGGACGGCGAAGACGCCGACGACGGCCACGGTCCGCCGGTGGCGGGACTCCCGGAAGAGGAAGTACGCGGCGATGAACGCAGCGGCCGTGAAGGCGGTGTGGCCGCTGGGGAAGCTGTTGGAGCCGATCTCGGGGTCCAGCATGAACTCCCGCGGCGGCCGGGGCCGGGCGACGATGGCCTTCGCGATCTGGGTGCTGTTCCAGCCGACCGCGACGACGAGGAAGGTGGCGGCCGCCGTCACCGGCCGGCGCCGTACGAACAGCAGCCAGCCGCACCAGACCGCCAGGATCAGCAGGCCGGCGACCGGGGACGCGAGGGCGCTGACCCCCTCCATGACCACGTTCAGCCACTCGGTGCGGAAGGTGGTCTGGACCGTGCGGTCCAGCTTCAGGTCGTGCGGCTGGATGAGATCGGTGTGCACGGCTACCAGGCCCAGCGCGATCGCGACGGCGAACAGCAGGACCGAGTTGCGCAACCAGTGGCGCACGTACGGCATGGGTGGGGCGTCCTTTGTAATCGGTAGGGCGGTACCGGCACGGCAGTACACGCGAAGGTGACGAATGCCTGCCGCAGGGATGACAGCGGCACGGCTGTACGGCAAAGCTACACGCGCCGCACGCGCACCCTTCGGGGACGCCCGCCCCGGACGCCGCCCGCGGCCGCGCGCTCCGGGCCGCCCACCACCGGCGGCGCACCCTGCGTGAGGGATTTATATCCGACGGTGACCACCCGGCCGGACCCGGAGGCGGGGGCGCGGGCGGCGATTCAGCCGATCGTGGACGGAGCGGCCGGGGCCGGGACGGCCGCCCTTGACGCCCCGGGGCGGCCGGCGGTTCCCGGGCGAGGGATTTTGTGCGGTGTCTCACGCCATGAACGCCGCATTCCGCTGGCCGGATCCCGCTCCCGGCCCACAAGGCCCTTCAACCTCACGCAACTTGACGGTGTCCTCTCGGGCGTCAGTACACGCGCCGGAGCAGAGGGGCTACCTGCCATGAACGTACGCACCCGCAC
>NZ_JBAMDC010000750.1:0-1249 GCF_036961605.1 Streptomyces sp. KLMMK | reverse complement strand
GCGATGAAGATGTTCACCACGGTCAGCGCGCCCACCGCGCCGAACACCGGGGCCGGCACCTTCTCGTCGTCGCGCTTGACGTAGACCAGGCCGAGGATCACGACGAGCAGCGCGAGCTTCGTGCCGATCTTGACCATGTTCAGGGTGTGGTCCTGTGCCTGGTTGAGACCCACCAGCGCCACGCCCGTGACCAGCATGGTCAGCGCGCCGTGCAGCATGGCGGGCACCATCCGCGCCTCGCCCCTGCCCATGGCCTTCATCTGGGTCATGAAGCCGCCGAGCAGCGCGCCGATGCCGACGATGTGCAGGCCGACGACGGCGTGAATGAGTACGTCCATGAGGCCGACCCTAGCGGGGGCCATATCACCCACGGGCAGGCAGGTGGGGCGCAATCGCCACTTCGGTCACGGGCGGCATATATCCATCCGCAGGGGCGGGGTCGACATGATCACCCGCCAAAGCGCGCTGATCGATTTCATCCACTACCGGTCATCTGTGTTCTGGAGCGTGACCCTGCGGAATAGCGTCCTGGCCCAGACGGCGGCGGTCCGCGCGCTCCCCCCTCGCGACGGACCGCCGCCGGACACCGTCCGGCACGGCCACAGGGCCGGCGGACCGGGCAGGAACAGCAGGTCTGGAAGGAAGTGACGGCCGGCGTGGCAGCAGCGCACCGCAAGCCCAGGCAGCACCCGCTCACCAGCGGCACCGTACGGACCGCGGCCGGTCTCGCCCTTGCGGGCGCCGCCACCGCCACGCTCCTCGACGGCACCGCGCAGGCCGCTCCCCCGCCGTCGACGGCCCAGCTCAGAGCCCAGGTCGACCGGTACTACCGGGAGGCCGAGGAGGCCACCGAGCGGTACAACGGCGCCAAGGAGAAGGCCGACCGGGCGGAGGCCGCCCTCGAAGAGCTGCAGGACCGGGCCGCCCGCAGGACCGAGCGGCTCAACGCCGCCCGCAACGCCCTGGGCTCCTACGCCACCGCCCAGTACCGCGAGGGCGGGATGCCCCCGAGCGTGCAGCTGATGCTCTCCTCCTCCCCCGGCCAGTACCTGGAGCGGGCCGCCCTGGCCCACCAGGCGGGCAGCCGGCAGGCGGTGGCCGTCGGCCGTTACGAGCGCGAAGCGCGGGAGATCCGGCAGGTCCGCACGGCCGCCGACGCCCGCCTCACGGAGCTCAAGCAGGAGCAGGCCGGCCTTGCCCGCCACAAGCGGACCGTCGAGGGCAAACTCGCGGGGGCCAGGAGGGTGCT
>NZ_JBAMDC010000075.1:0-22356 GCF_036961605.1 Streptomyces sp. KLMMK | reverse complement strand
CAGGCAACCCCCGCACCGGCCGTCCCGCAGGAGAGCCCCGTACCGGCCGCTCCGCAGGCGACCCCCGCCCCGGCCGTGCCGCAGACAAAGCCCCGTACCCCGGACTTCAGCGTCTACTTCTTCGGCGACTACCCGCAGGACGCCGGCGCCGCGTCCCGCGCGGGCAAGTACGAGCTGCTCCTGGAGACCGCGCGGTTCGCGGACCGGAACGGGTTCCACGCACTGTGGATGCCCGAGCGGCACTTCCACTCCTTCGGCGGGCTCTTTCCCAACCCCGCCGTGCTCGCCGCCGCCCTGTCCCGGGAGACCTCGCGCATCCGGCTCAACGCCGGGTCCGTCGTCCTGCCGATCCACGACCCGATCCGGGTCGCGGAGGAGTGGTCGATGGTGGACAACCTCTCCGGGGGCCGCGTCGGCATCGGCATCGCCAGCGGCTGGCACGCCAACGACTTCGTCTTCTTCCCCGAGCGCTTCGGCCGGCACAAGCAGGCGATGTACGAGCAGCTGGAGCAGGTGCGGCGGTTCTGGCGGGGCGAGGCGCTGCGCCGGGCCACCGGTGACGGCGAGGCCGACGTGCGGCTCTTCCCGCGGCCCGTTCAGGACGCCCCGCCCATGTACACCGCCGTGGTCGGCAATCCGGCCTCGTTCGAGCTGGCGGCCCGCCACGACCTCGGCGTCGTCACCAACCTGATGACGCAGAGCGTCGAACAGCTCGCGGAGAACGTCGCGCTGTACCGCCGCACCCGCGAGCAGCACGGCCTGGACCCGGCCGCCGGGCGCGTGGCCGTCCTGATGCACACCTACCTCGCCGGCCGTCACGACGTCGCGCGGGCCGAGGCGTACGAACCCCTGTCGCGCTACATGCGGGCGTCCCTTTCGCTGTTCGGCGGCGTCACCAACAGCCTCGGGCACAATGTGGACCTCTCCTCGCTCAGCGAGGACGACCTCGACGTGGTGTTCCGCCGCGCGTACGACCGTTACTGCGACCAGCGGGCGCTGATCGGCACGGTCGACAGCGTCTCGCCCGTGGTGCACACGGTGACCGCGGCCGGTGCCGACGAGATCGTCTCGCTCGTGGACTTCGGCGTCGCGCCGGACGAGCTGCGCGCGAGCCTCACCCACATCGACGCGCTGCGTCGCCGCCACCGCCAGGCCCAGGCCCCGGCCCCGGCTGCGACCAAGGCCGGGACCGATGCCCCGGCCCCGGCGCTCGTGCCCGCCGCACTCCTCACCCCCGCGCCCGCCCCAGCGCCCACTCCCGTTCCTGCCCCCGCCCTCGCCCCCGCCTCCGCGGACGCCCCGCTCTCGCCGGGCCAGCAGCGGATCTGGTTCCTGGAGCGCATGCTGCCGGGCCGCACCGCCTACAACGAGACCAAGGCGATCCGCCTCGACGGCCCCCTCGACGTGGCGGCCCTGCGCGCCGCGCTGCGCGGCCTGGTGGCGCGTCACGAAGGTCTGCGCACCGTCTTCCGGGAGACCGGCAACGAGCCGCGCCAGGTCGTACGGGCCCCCGCCGAGCCCGACTTCGCCGTCGTGGACGGCACGGGGCGCGGTGAGGCAACTGTGCAGGAGGTCCTGGCGGCCGAGAGCGCCCGCCGCTTCGACCTCGCTGAGGGGCCCCTGTTCGTCACGCGGCTGGTGAAGCTCGCCGACGACGCGCACGTCCTCGTGCTGTCCCTCCACCACATCGTGGTCGACGCGGCCTCCGCGACCGTCCTGACCCGGGACCTGTCCGCCCTCTACCGGGCCTGGCGCGACGGCACCGAGCTCGGCCTGCCCGAGTTGACGTGGAGCTACGCCGAGCACGCCCGCGAGCAGGCCGCCGCCCTGGAGGGGCCGGAGGCCGCCGCGGACCTGGCCTACTGGCGCGAGACGCTCGGCGGCGACCTGCCCGCCCTGAACCTGCCCACCGACCGGCCGCGCCCGGCGGTGATGACCTCCAACGGCCGGGCCGTCTTCCGCACCCTGGACCCGGAGCTCTCCACGCGGCTGCGGGAGCTGAGCCGGGCCCGCCGCGGCACCCTGTTCATGACCCTGCTCGCCGGTTACGCGGCCATGCTGCACCGGGTCACCGGGCAGGACGACATCGTCATCGGCACCCCGATCTCCGACCGGCCGCAGCGGGCCGAGGAGCTGCTCGGGTTCTTCGTCAACACCCTGGCCCTGCGCTTCGACCTCTCCGGCGACCCGTCCTTCGCGGCGCTGCTGGACCGGGTGCGCGGCCGCGCCCTCGACGCGTACGACCACGCGGGCGTGCCCTTCGAGGCCGTGGTGCGCGAGCTCTCCCCGGCGCGCGTCCTGGACCGCACTCCCGTCTTCCAGGTGCTCGCCGAGTTCCAGAGCAGCGAGCCGTTCCGCTTCGAGCTGCCCGGGGTGCGCGCCACGCCGCTGGACGCGGGCCCGGACAAGGCCCTGACGGACTTCACCGTCTACTTCACGGACCAGCCGCAGGGCATCCGCTGCCACCTGGAGTACAACACCGACCTGTTCGACCCGGAAACCGTCGAGCGGTTCTTCGGCACCTTCCGGGACCTGCTCGCCGCCGCCGTGGAGACGCCGGAGGCCCCGCTGTCCCGGCTCGTCGCGACGGCCGCCGCCGGCGACCCCGTACCGGCCGCCTGGCAGAACGGCCCGGTGCGGCCCGCGGAGGCCGTGACCGTCCACGAGCTGGTCGCCCGGCAGGCCGCGGCGGCGCCCGGCGCCACCGCCGTGATCGACGGCGACACGGTCCTGACTTACCGTCAGCTGGAGGAGCGGGCCGAGAGGCTTGCCGCCGTGCTGCGGGAGCGGGGCGGCGACGGCGCCCCTGTCGCCCTGTGGCTGCCGCGCTCCGCCGACCTCGTCGTCGCCATGCTCGCGGCGCTCAAGTCCGGCCGCGCGTACGTGCCCCTGGACCCCGCACTCGGCCGCTACCGCGCCGAGACGGTGCTCGCCGAGTCCGGCGCCCGCACCCTGGTGTCCCCGCACGACCGGGCCGCGGACCTCCGCCTTCCGGCCGGCGTCGCCGTCGTCACCCCCGACGACGTCCCGGCGGGCACCGCGACCGGCACCGCGACCGGCACGGCACCTGCGGCGCCCGCCACGGACGGCGAGTCCCTCTGCTACGTCATCTACACCTCGGGCAGCACCGGCACACCCAAGGGCGTCGCCGTGCCGCACAGCGCCGTCACCGACCTGTGCGCGTGGCAGCACCGCCGCTTCGGCTTCACCGTCGCGGACCGCAGCGCCGTCGTCTGCAGCCAGAGCTTCGACGCCTCCGTCATGGAGATCTGGCCGGCGCTGACCGCGGGGGCCTCGGTCACCGTCGCCGGCGACGCCGTTCGCAAGGACCCGTTCGCGCTCGCCCGCTGGTACGCCGCCCAGGGCGTCACCTTCACCATCCTGCCGACGGCCCTCGGCGAGACCGTGCTGCAGCTCGCGCCGGGCGACCAGCCGCCGCTGCGCCACCTGCTCCTGGGCGGCGACGTCATGCGCGCCCGGCCGCGCCCCGGCACGCCGTACGAGGTCGTCAACGTCTACGGGCCCACCGAGGTCACCGTGCTCTGCACCGTCGAGACGGTCGACCCCGGCCCGCAGTCCGGCGGCGCGGGCGAGGAGATCGCCATCGGCCGCCCTGTCGACAATGTGCGCCTGCGCGTCCTGGACGAGTCCGGCGCGCCGGTCCCGGTCGGCGCGGTGGGGGAGCTGTACGTCGGCGGACCCGGCGTGGCCCGTGGCTACCTGCACCGGCCCGAGGCATCCGCAGGACGCTTCCTGCCCGACCCGGAGGCCGACCCCGAGACCGGCCCGGACGCCCGGCTCTACCGCACGGGCGACCTCGTGCGCTGGACCGCCGACGGCAGGCTGCAGTTCCGCGGCCGCACCGACGACCAGGTCAAGATCCGCGGCTACCGCGTCGAGCCGGAGGAGGTCTCCCGGGCGCTCAACGCCCTGGACGGGGTGCGCGAGGCCGTCGTCCTGGCGCGCCGCAACGGCCGGGGCGAGGCGTACCTCGCCGCCTTCGCCGTCCCCGCCGACCCGGTCGGCGACGGCGCCGACGACCGGCAGGCGTTCGCCGACCTCATGGCCGACGCCCTGGCCGAGCGCCTGCCCGAGTACCTCGTGCCGCGCGCCTGGACGGTCCTGGCCGCGCTGCCGGTGACGGCGGCGGGCAAGCTGGACCGCGCGGGGCTGCCGGCGCCGGACCTCGTCACGGCGGCACCGGCTGCGCCCGTCGTACCTGACGTACCTGATGTACCTGGCGTACCTGTCGGCCCGGCTGCCGGGTCCGCCGAACCCCGGAAGGACGTCGAGCGCCGTCTGCGCGCCCTGTGGGCGGCGGAGTTCGGTACGGACGCCGACGCCATCGCCCCGGACGCGTCGTTCTTCGGCCTCGGCGGCCACTCGATCACCGCGATCAGGCTGGTCAACCGGGCCCGCGAGGAGTTCGGCACCGAGTACCCGATGGTGCGCTTCTACGAGGAGCCGACCCTGCGGGCGATGGCCGCCTTCCTGGCCGCGTCGTCGCCGGATCCGGAGGGCGTGGTCTTCGGTGACGCCGTGGAGCACCGGGCCCCCGCCACCGAGCAGCAGATCCGCTTCGTCACGGGCCAGCTCGGCCATCCCCTCCCGCAGGTGTTCAACGTCGCCATGCGCCTGACCTTCACCGGCGACCTGGACGTGGCCGCGCTGCGCACCGCCCTGACCCGGCTCGTCGCCCGGCACGAGGGTCTGCGCACCCGTATCGTCGCGGCGGGCGACGACGACTGGCAGCAGGAGATGCTGCCCGCCGGGCCTGTCGGCCTGCCCGTCGAGGACCTGAGCGGGCTGCCCGCGGGGGAGCGCGAGGCGGAGGCGGAGCGGATCGCCGCCGAGGCCGCCGAGGCCCCCTTCGACCTCGCCGTCGGAGCGGGACCGCGGCTGCGCCTGCTGCGGACGGGGGAGCGCACCTGGGTGCTGCTGTTCGTCCTGCACCACGCCGTGTGCGACGGGTGGGCCGTCAGCCTGCTGCTGAAGGAGCTGGCCGCGCTCTACGGCGCCGCCGCGAAGGGCCTGCCCGACGGGCTGGAGCCCGAGCCGCTGCAGCCGGGCGCGTACGCGCGCTGGCAGCGCGAGCACGCCGACCCGGCCGCCGACGAGCGCAAGCTGAAGTTCTGGCGGCGGGAGCTGGACGGCGTGCCGTTCGGCGTCGGCCTCCCGCTGGACCGGCCGCGACCGGAGAAGGCGAGCGGGCGGGGCGGCGCCGTGATGTTCACGGTGCCCGCCGGCGTGCGCGCGGACGTGGAACGCCTGGCGCGCGGCCGCGGCACCACGCCCTTCGCGGTCACCGTGGCGGCGCTGGGCCGGCTGATGGCCCGCAAGGCCGGCCAGTCCGACGTCGTCCTCAGCATCTCCTACGCCAACCGGGAGCGGCGCGAGTTCGAGTCGCTCATGGCCTGTACGACCTCCGGGTTCGCGCTGCGGGTGCGCGACGGCGAGGCGGCGTCGTTCGCGGCGCTGACGGACCGGGTCGCCCGTACGTCCGTGGAGTGCATCGACGAGCTCCTGCCGCCGCGGCGCCTCGCCCCCCTGATGCAGCGGGAGGGCGTGGACATGCCGGACCGGCTCGCCGTGGGCTTCGCGTACCAGAGCTCGCTGGAGACCGACATCCGGATGCCGGGGCTGACCGCGGCCGTGGAGGACCTCGCGCCCGCGGCCTCCCGGGCGGAGCTCACCTTCGGGCTCGTCCCGGCGGGCGACGTCCTTGCGGGGATGGTCGAGTACTCGTCCGACCTGTGGGACCGGGAGACCGTCGAAGGCTGGACGCGCGACTATGTCGAGCTGCTGCGCAGCGAGGTCCGGGCGGCCCTCGAAGGGTGATCCGTCCGGCCGGCCGGTGGGGTGAAGATCACAGGTCATCCCGGCGGCCGGCCGGCACCCGGCCGACTACCGTGACCGGGTGCCGAAGAACCGGAACACGTTCTCTTCCGACGCCTCCACCGCCCTGCGGGCGTGGGGGCGTCGTGCCGCGTCCAGCGCGGTCCACCGCGGCTGGCGGTGGATCCAGCAGGCCGGCGCGGTGACCGCCGAGCGGCCGGGCCCGTACCGCTTCCGCCGCATCGGCCCGGCGACCCGGCTCGCCTTCCCCCTCGGCACGGTCTTCGGCGAGCGCTGGATCGAGCTCGGTGACCACTGCATCATCGGCGAGCAGGTCACGCTCACCGCCGGCATGATGCCGGACCTCGACCTCGGCCCCGACCCCGTCCTGCGCCTCGGCAACGGCGTGGTCCTCGGCCGGGGCAGCCACGTCGTCGCCTCCCAGCCCGTGACCTTCGGCGACGACGTCTTCTGCGGCCCGTACGTCTACATCACCAGCGACAACCACTCCTACGACGACCCCCACCAGCCCATAGGCCGCCAGTGGCCGCGCAGCGCACCCGTGACCATAGGCTCCGGCAGCTGGCTGGGCACCGGCGCGGTGATCCTCCCCGGCGCCCGCCTCGGCCGGAACGTGGTGGTCGCCGCGGGCTCCGTCGTCCGCGGCGAGATCCCGGACCACGCGGTGGTCGCAGGCGCCCCGGCGAAGATCGTCCGCCGCTGGCAGCCGGAAACGGGCTGGGTCCCGCCCCTGCGATCGGCGCCCCCGGTCCCGATCCCCTCGGAAATGACAGCGGACCAACTCAAGGCCCTCGCCGACCTGCCGCCGTCACCGGACGGGGCGTAGCGGGGGCTGCCGGCACGTCCCCCCGGCCGTCCGCGGACACGGCCCTTCCTGCCTACCGCGACAGCAGGAAGTGAACCTGGCGGGGCTTGACCTCCAGGTCGCTCAACCCGTCGGGCGCCGATTGCTCCTTGCAGGTACCAGCGTGGTCCGTCTGCTCCGATGAAGCGCACGTGCTGCATGCCCTGGATTCCGTTGGGGAGCCGGATGACCAGCTGCGCCTTGGGTCAAAGGGGCCGTCGGCTGCGTCGGCGAGGCGCTCTTGGGCGAAGATGCCGGCAGCGAGGTCGGTGAGGGCGGCCTCCCACAGGCGTGTAGAGCGCCCTCTCCGTTGCGTTCTCCGTCGCGAACACCCACGGCAGCCAGGGACTGGAACCCCTGGCGCGGGGCATCCCGCCGATCCGCTCCCGGCGCGGACCCCGCCGGCGGCGGCCCGCCAAGCTCCACGCCGACCAGGGCTACGACTACGACCACCTGCGTATCTGGTTCCGCACCCTGAACATCGTGCCGCGCATCGCCCGCAGAGGCATCGAGTCCTCCCAGTAACTGGGCTGCCACCGGTGGACCGTGGAGCGCACCGTCGCATGGCCGGCCGGGTGCCGCCGCCTGCACCACCGCTACGAACACAAGGCCGAACACTTCCTGGCCTTCGCCGGGATCGCTGCGGCGCTGATCTGCTGCCGCAGGCTGGCGACCTGACCGGCCGGAGCCCCGGCGGGCCTGATCCGTACCGTAATCCGGACGGCCCACGCGACCCTGCCCGACCGCTGAGTACCAGCACTACCAACGAGGCACCCCATGACCGACTACCTGGCCGCCACCGTGGCGATGCTCGGACCAGCCCGGAACCGCTACGCAGACCCGTCCGCCTGGGACCGGCTCCACGCCGACCTCGGCATGCAGTTGCCGTGCGACTACCGGGCCCTCGTCGACGCCTACACTCCGATCAAGATCAACGGCCACCTGTACCTCTCCCATCCGGCAACGGAGCGGTGGAACCTGGGGCAGTGGATCCGGGACACCATCCAGGCATGGTCCGAGGTGTCCTGGGAGGAGGACGACCTCGACGCGGACGAGGACCCCCGGTTGCTGTTCGGCTCCCGGATCGGGAACCGGGAGCGCGCGGTGGCACCGGTCGGCCGACGGGAGCGAGTAGCCGCCGAGGCAGCGGAGGTCACCCGTCATGAGCTGAATATTCGGTTGCAGGGCTGTCCCGGGGCCTCCTAGCCTGTTGCAGCTCTGTCGTGCCCGTTCGGGGGCCCGACGATGTGTTTTGAGGTGATGACGTATCTCCCAGGCCCTGTAGCCGCTCGTTTTGAGGCTCTTTCCGGTTGTCCGCCGTGGCGGGCTGCTGACGTGTGCCTCGGCGGCGGTGTACCAGATGGCCTGGGCTTCGTCATACCTTTCGCTCCTGTCGCGCTGTAGGCGTACGGGCATGCCCAGGCCTGCCCTTTTTCCTCCTCTACGCGGACAGGAATCTTCGTCTCCGTGTCTACCGACACTTCTCCCTCCGTCCGGCCACGCCCCGCCGCCGGGCCGGGCCGGGCCCGCACCCTCACCTTGATCGTGGTGCTGGCCGCCGAGCTGATGAACGCGCTCGACGGCTCGATCGTCGATACCGCACTTCCGTCGGTCCGGGACGGCATCGGCGCCTCCAGCGCCGCGGTGCAGTGGATCCACGCTGCCTACTCGCTGACCTTCGCCCTCGGACTGATCACCGGCGGCCGCCTGGGCGACCTCTACGGCCGCAAGCGGGTCTTCCTGCTGGGAACCGGCGCCTTCACCGCGGCATCCGCGGTCTGCGGTCTCGCCGGCAAACCGGCCCTGCTGATCGCGGCCCGCATCGTCCAGGGCGGAGCCGCGGCGGCGATGGTTCCGCAGGTCCTGGCGACCTTGCACGTCACCTTCGACAAGGGCTCCAGGGCCAGGGCGTTCGGCCTGTACGGCACGGTCATGTCGCTGGGCAGCGTCCTGGGACCGGTCCTGGGAGGCGTCATCACCGGCGCCGATCTCTTCGGCCTCGGCTGGCGGCCGATCTTTCTGATCAACCTGCCCATCGGCCTGGCGGCCGTGCTCCTCGGCCTGCGCTGCATCCCCGAGTCCCGGGAGCGCGACGCCCGGCGCCTCGACCCCCTGGGCATGGTTCTGTCCAGCCTGGGCCTGTTGCTGATCGCCTATCCGCTGACGGTCGGCGCGGAACACCACTGGCCCGCCTGGAGCCTGTTCATGCCGGCAGCGGGCCTGGCGGCCCTGGCCGTCTTCGTGCTCCAGCAAAGGGCCAGAAGCGCGCGGGGCGCCGCCCCACTGGTCGTGCCGGCACTGTTCAGGAGCAGGGCCTTCTGCGGTGGTCTGGCCGTACAGCTCGTCTTCGGATTGCTGTCGGGCGTGTTTTTCCTGTCGTGGACCTTGTTCATGCAGGACGGCCTCGCCCTGTCTCCCAGTCAGGCGGCGCTGGGCTTCGTGATGGCCTCCCTGGGAGAAATGGCCGGTGCCTGGCTGACGATGAGCCTCGCCGCCTGTCAGGGGCGACGTGCTCCGCAGGCCGGGGCTTTGCTGGCCGCTGCCGCGCTGGGCGGCTATGCGTGGCTGATCGCTGACCAGGGCACAAGTCTGCCGTTGGTGTGGACCGTTGCTCCGATGCTGGTGGTCGGACTCGGTCTCGGACTGATCGGGGCAGCCCTGGCCGAGATGACATTGGGGCAGGCCGACCACGGCTCCGCCGGCTCCGCATCCGGGGTGTTCAACACCTCGACCCAGCTCGGGATCGCTCTGGGTACGGCACTGACCTCCGTGGTGTTCTTCGCCCGCTGTCCGGCCGGCAGCCGGGGGGCCACCGTCACCACGGCGTTCACCGGGACCATCTGCTATGTCATCGGCGCCCTGCTGGCGATGTGGGCTCTCATGCTCCTGCTGCCCAGACACCGGCGAACAGGCTGAAACCCTCCTGGGCCCAAACCGGCGCGGCCGGTCCGGGCCCAGGACCTGCCGCACGGCCGCCGGTACGAGAGCCGCTCGCACTCCGGCGCGCCGTGTGCCGGTGCCCCGTCCAAGCCCCCTTACGGACCTGGGAACCACGTTGGAGACGGCCGGGGAGGACCCGGGGTCGACCGGGCCGGCCACCGCGCTCTGATGTTCCGCCTGCCCAAGCCGGCACAGCACACCTGGCCCACAGAACCGGCCCCGATCGACGCGGTCCGCGCACAGCGCCGCCGCCAAGCCGCGCTCCGCCGTGCCCGTGCCGAGCAGGCCGCTCGACGGGCCGGGACACAGGCCGTCGTCCCGCAGCCCGTTGCCGCTGCGTACAACGGCGTGAACAATTCGATGGAACGCTTGGTCAATGCCCCGGACGCCTTCCGTCGTCGGCACGAGGACGACACGTTCTGGTGCGGTCTGCTGCTCGGCGGATGCGGCGCTCAGCTGACCACGAAGCTCTACACCGACCGGGTCTGTCACTTCGCCCACCACCCGGGCCCGGACGGGCAACCCCACATCTGCGGTCGCCGAGCCCGGGGCGTGTCCAGCGCCGACCACCTGTACGTGAAGTCCGCGGCCGCGGCCTGGCTCCAGGGCCGGGGCGAACGAGCCGACGTCGACCTCGCTCAGCCGGACGGAATACCGATCGACTCGGTGGTGGACATCGTCTCCCAGCACGGTGGCCTGCGCGTGCACCTGGACCAGGCGGTAGAGCCGGTGTGGGACGAGGACGGTGTGGAGCCGGTGCTGGGGGTGTCGGTGCCGGTGGACCGGGACACGCTGATCCGCCGCTGGTACGTACACCGCATCCGCCTGGACAGTGAGGGGACGACCCGCCGGGTCCGGATCGGCACGGAGGCGTTCGCCCGGCCCATCGAGTGGTTCGCTCTGGACGACTGCGAAGTGACCGAGCGCGGGCTGTCGACCCCGGCGGTCGAACGGATCATCTGCTCCCGCAGCACCCGTCCCGTCTCCCTGTGGTCGCAGCAACGGACCAGGAAGGCCCCCGACGCCCAGGCGCGAGCGCAGATGCTGCTGCGCAGGCTTGCCCATGCCCGCAAGGTGAACTCCGTCGTCGTCGTGACCCGGGTGTGTGGCGAGATCGCCGCTGTGACCGGCGTGGACGAGTACACGCAGGCGCAGCTGACGGCCGCAGTCTCGGACGCGCAGCACTGGCTTCAGACGCAGGCTCAGGCGCGGCGCGAGCTGTTCTCCCGCCTGGAGGAAGCCGTCGCCGCGGGAAACGCCGTGCAGGTCTGCGAGCTCCTGCCACGTGCCAACGCGGCGGCCGGCCAGGACCGTACGCATGCGGAGGAGGTCATCGCCGGCGCGGCCGCTCAGCAGCTGGTCGACCACAGGCTGATGCAGGAGGCGGCCAGACGGGAGGCGAACCGGGAGCGGCGAGCAGCTGAAGCAGTTGCTCGCGTGCACACTCTGCTCACCTCTCTCCAGCGACGCAGAGACAACCAGCCGCGGGAGCCGATGCGCGAGACCGTGCGCCAGCTCCTCCGAGCGGCGAAAAAGGCCGGCGACCGTATTAACGCACACCAACAGCGACAAATCGATACATGGAAGGCACGCGCACGCCTTTGACAAGCCGCCCGTCCAGGCCGCCAGTTCGGCGCCGGCGCGCAAAGCGGGGGCGGCTCCCGCTCTCCCGGCAACAGCGTCTTCTCAGCCATTGCGCGCGGTGGATTCGGGCAGGCAGGGGCATCGGCGGCATACCGAGGGGCGGGGCGTTTCATGATCTGCGGCAGCAGGACGCGACGGGCGGGTCCTGGCGACAGGGGGGATGGCGCTCGGTGAGCGTGGTGGACGATCGGATGCGTTTCGGCGCGGGTGCCTGGGGGCTGATCCGGCGGCAGGACGGCCATGTGCTCCTCGTGCACCATGCCCGCTCGGAGCTGTGGACCCTGCCCGGAGGCAGGGTGGAGAAAGGGGAAACGCTCCGGGAGGCAGCGGTACGGGAGGTCCTCGAGGAGACCGGACTGCGCGGAGAGGCCGGTCGGCTCCTGGTAGTCCGCCACGCACGTCCCGGCACCTGGTTCGGGCCACTGCAGCGCACGCGGGACTCCCTGCACTTCGTGTTCGCCATGAACGTCCCCGCGGACCAGTTCCGCAGCATCCGCCGACAGGAAGACGAGGTCCTTGATGTCCGCTGGTGGGCACCAGACCAAGTGATGGCCGACGGCCGGCACGAGCCCTCGGTTCTCATCGCGGCCGCCCTCGGAGTGCTGGCGGGGCAGACCGAGGGGTGCGCGTACCTGGAGGACAACGAGTTGCGGTAGGCCGACGATGTCCGGCCCCCGGCGCTGTGTCAGTGCCAGGCCGTCTGGAGGCGATGGCCGCCGGCCATGCGACCACCGGCCGCCTCAGAGCATGCTGCTCCTGGTCCGCGTCGAAGTCGCTGTAGGGGCCGACATCAAGCGTGAAGGCGTTGGCCTCTTCCTCACGCACCAGTACACCGCCGCTCCGACGGACCGAAGACGGCCGCTCATGGGAAACGAAACGTAGATCTGCACGATCTCGGAGCGTCCTGCGAAGGGGCACCTTTCGTTGTCCACCACTACATGAGGTAGCTGGTAGCTGGATCGTTGGCCGCCAGAACAACGGGCAAGAGCCGAAGCGGAGGCCGTGGCCACACGCGGCTTGTGGAAGTCGCTGCCGCGTCCACGCCCGCCGTACCGACCCAGCGTGGCGGCGTGCTTCGGCGAGAGCAGGTGCGGCGGTCACCAGCTCGGGCGTGGACGTCGGCGAGGGCTTCCTTCAGGCCGGCGGCGCCGATCCGGTTGGCGGTCGGCCGACCGGCCGCAGTCGGTTGTCGCGGCCGTGCGGGTGCTCAAAGTGTCGGGACTGCCTGTGGGAGCGGTCGATGTCGCGCTCCAGTTTCTTGCGGTACGCGTGGAGTTGCTGCTCTCGGGTGCGCACCTCGTCCTCGTAGGCGGCGGGCCCGGGGTGGCGCGTGGCGTCCAGGGCGACGGAGGGCGCGTCGGGGCGCTTGGGGCTGAGTTCGGCGACCTAGACGTGGAAGGCGGTGGTTGTTTCGAGGGGGGCGCGCCCGGTCGTGACTCGGTTCACCGGCGCGCTCGCGTCCGCGTAGCCGAAGGAGATGCCCACGAGCAGCTTTCCCTCGGTGACGCCGAGTTCGGACCGGACGGTGTCGGCGTAGAAGCTGAGCAGGCCCTGCGGGCAGCTGTCGACGCCGTATGCGGTCATGGCCAGGAGCAGCGTCTGCATGTAGGCGCCGACGTCGGCGGCCAGCCGTGCCTCGCCGTCGCCGGTGACGAACAGGAAAGCAGCATGTGGCGCGCCGTAGAAGCGCAGGCTCTCCGCGTCGTAGGCCGAGCGTGCCGAGTGGTCGTCAGGGCCGATGCCCAGGGCTCCGTACAGGCCGGCGCCGAACGCCGCCCGCCGTTCCTGGTGGACGGGTGCGTACATGCCCTCGGAGTACGGGAAGTCGGCCGAGGTGCGCTGTCGGGCGTGGGCCGCCTGCAAGGCGTCCGCCAGGCGTTCGCGCCTGGCGCCGCCGACGACCTCGGCCCGCCACGGTTGCGCGTTGGAGTTGGACGGCGCGGCGCCGGCCAGGGAGAAGATCGCGCGCATGGTGTCCTCGGGCACGGCTTCCGGGCGGAACGCGCGCGTGGCGCGGCGGCCGCGTATCAGTTTCTCCGCGTATTCGCTCAGCTCGGTGGGGACCAGTCCGCTCACGCAGCACTCCTCAAGGACTCGTAGGTAAACGATTGCGTTTACCTGGAGAGGACCCTAACAAGCCGCCCTGCTTAAGTAAACGAGAACGTATACTTCCCCCATGGCTACGGTGACTACGGCGTCTCGACGGCAGGGGCGCGGAGGACGCGAACGCATCCTGGCTGCCGCCGCTCAACTGTTCGCCTCTCAGGGGATCAACGCGACCGGCATGGAACAGGTCGCAGAGCAGGCACCGGTGTCCAAGCGCACTCTCTACGCGCACTTCCGGACCAAGAGCGACCTGGTCATCGCCCATCTGCAAGACCTCGCCTCGACGGGGCGGACCCTGGAGAGCGCGCTGACTCGCGAGGACGTCCCGGCGCGAGCACGGATCCTCGGACTCTTCGACCAGCCTGCGGCGGACGCGGCTCCGGTGCGCGGATGCCCGTTCATCGACGCCGCCGCCGAGTTCCCCGACCCGCAGAGCGCGGTCCACTCCTACGCCCGCGAACAGAAACTGCTGATGGTGCGACTGGTCACTGCCTTGGTGACGGAACTGGGCTGCCGCGATCCCGCCGCGCTCGCCGAGCAATTGGTAACCCTCGCGGACGGCGCGGCCAGCCGCGCCATGGTGCTGGGTGACGCGGACTACGGACGACATGCGCGGGCAGCGGCAGAGGTCCTCATCGAAAACGCTCTGCCCGGCACAAGCTGACGAGGACGGCGTTTGCAGCGCAACGCCTCCGCCGCCGCACCTGCACCCCGTACAGCGTTCAGGCTGTTGAGACCGCGTGGGTCGCGGCCCAGGATCCGCCGCCCGCGCCCGGAGCTACCCTCGGACCACCGGAATGTGGGAACGGCACGCCGGTGCGGAGGTCGCGTCGGCGCGACAGCCCAAGCCGCAGCCGCAGTCAGAACGGAGGGGCATGGCCATGCAGAAATGCCATGCATCCACGCAGTTCTTCGACGACGAGGGGTACGAGGCGGAGTGCGTGCTGCCGGCCGGGCACGCGGGCACCGTGCACCAGGATCCGGTTGTCGGCGACTGGGACGAGGACGAGCTCTACACCGTCCGCCGCCCCTCCCCTCCCGATCGCTGATCGTTGATCGCCCTGATCGCTCCGACCTCGGTCGGCGGCGGGCCATGTCAGACCTGCGTGCAACACTGCGGCCATGTCTCTCGCTGATCTCAGTCTTGCCGAGTGGCGGTCCTTCGAGCTGCCTGCTGCACGTCGTGTCGCCCAGGCAGCAGCGGAGTCGGTGGACGGCCGCGTGAGCGGCATGGAGACCATTGAGCACCTCGGCGCCCCGCTGCACCGCGCCCGCATCGAGCGGAAGGGACAGGAATTCGCCCTGATACCCGGCGGCGCAGTGACACTCGGATTCGACCTCGCCGCCTGGCAGCCGACGCCCGAGCAGGCCGCCGACTACGCGGAGAGCCTGGATCAGGGCTTCGGCCACGGCCCCGATCTGCGGGCCCATCTCGCCGAGGTGCTCAGCCCGCGCCGGAGCATGGTCCTGCGCACGGTGCTCATGGCCGTGGAGGACGAGAACCTGACCGAGCCGCCCGCGGACACGCCCGCCGCCCTCGCGGCTCGTGGCCTGCGGATGCCGAGCTCCGACGAGTGGGAGCACGCATGCGGAGTCGGCGTGGACACCCTCTTCCGGTGGGGCGACGACTGCCCCCTCGACCGGATCCCGTACGGGGACGGTGCCGGTCCGCAGAACCGGCTGAACGCCTTCGGCCTGCGCATCGCCTACGACACCTACCGCACGGAGCTGACGAGCGACACGACCGCGGTCCACGGCGGAGACGGTGGCGAGTCGGCGTGCGGCGGCTACGGCCACGTCCTCGCGTGGCTGCCCCTCGCCACCTCCAACCGCAACCCTTTCACGGCCGAATTCGTGTACGGCCCGGACGGGGAAGACCTCTGCGAGGACTTCTCCACCCGGCCCGTGCTCACGCTCTGAGCCGCGGGCGGGCACTGCCGCCGGGCACTGCTGCCGGGCAGCGGTCACTGCTCCCGCGCGCCGGTCACAGGCTTGCGAGGAGACCGTCGAGCGGGGCCGGTACCCGTTCGGGGTCGAGGGCCTCGACGAGGAGGCGGCCGTAGCGGATCTTGCGGCCTTTCGTCGTCCCGAGGAAGCGCCGCAGCTGCTGCTGCCGGGGCCGGCCGTGGTGGGCGGGCTGCCGCAGGAAGGTATGCCAGGCGCGGAGGTCGCTCTCGGCCCGGACGATCTCCTCGGCCCTTGCCGTGCCCAGCGCGCGGATGAGCTCGTCCTCCAGGTCCGACACGCAGACGAAGAAGCCTTGATGCGGTGCCCGGGCCCGCTGCAGGCCGCGGTCGTAGAAGCGCTGCTCGCCCTCGTCGCACAGCCCCGCCAGGCGCAGGCCGAGGCCGGGCGGCCCGAGGAGACCGGCGTAGCGGCCGACGCTCATCGCCCCGCCCATCGACACGACGCACACCCCCTCGGCGGCGAGGTCCCGGCCGCGCCGCGCGGCCAGCGCCTCGACGGCCGCGAGGTCGCTCGGCCCTTCCAGCAGCACCGCTGTCCGCACTCCCAGCAGCTCGGCCAGCTCACTCGCCGGCCCCCCGGCCCCGCCGCTAGCCCAGCCCCTCACCGCGTCCTGGAACGCCCGCATGTCCGCCATGGGGCGAGTCTGCACCTCCGCCGACGGCACGGCACGGGATATTCGGCGGACTGGCTGTCGTACGCCTCAGCCCGTGGCCAGCAGGACGGTGCCGACGAGGGCCAGGCCCGCGCCCGCCGCCTGGACCGTGCGCAGCCGTTCGCTCAGGATGCCGCGTGCGGCGAGGGCGGTGACCACGGGGTAGAGCGAGGCGAGGACGGCGGCCACGGTGACGGGGCCGTTGTTCGCGGCGATGGAGTAGGTGCCGTTGGCGGCGACGTCGGCGAGGCCGACGAAGGCGAGGGCGGGCAGGGCCGGGCGGATGGTGCTCCAGCCGCCTTCGGGCAGGGCGGCGTTGCCGCGGCGCACGGAGGCGTAGAGCGTGCCCGCGCCCACCGCCACGTTGCACACGCGCTGGACGAACAGGGCGAGGAACAGCCCGGTCAGGTTGTGCGAGGCTTCGGCGATCAGGGCCATCACCGAGCCGAAGCCGAAGGCGGCGATGAGCGTGAGGATCAGGGTCTGGCGCTGTACGGGGGCGCCGCCCTTGCTCGGGCCGCTGGCCAGGACCACACCGGCGACGGCCACGGCGATGCCCGCGAACTGCAGGATCCCGGGCCGCTCGCCCAGGACGAGCCCGACGCCCAGCGGCACCGCGACGCCGCCGAGTGCGCCCAGCGGTGAGACCACGCCCATCGGGCCGAGGGCCAGTGCCTTGTAGAAGGCGAGCATGGCCGCAGGGCCCACGACGCCGGCGGCGGCCGCGTACCAGAGCTGCGGGCCGGCCTCCGACCAGCCGCCGGTGGCGACGACGATCGTCCCCAGGGCGCCCACGGCCAGCAGTTGCGACACCAGGACGACGGTCAGGGCGGGGATGCGCCGGGTCAGCAGTCCGCCGCCGAAGTCGGCCAGCCCCCACAGGAAGCTCGTGGTCAGGGCGAAGACCGCCGTCATGGAACACCTCGCAGTACAGTGTGGTGAACAGTGCAGTGCAGCACACCGTA
This sequence comes from Streptomyces sp. KLMMK, assembly GCF_036961605.1. Taxonomy (NCBI): domain Bacteria; kingdom Bacillati; phylum Actinomycetota; class Actinomycetes; order Kitasatosporales; family Streptomycetaceae; genus Streptomyces; species Streptomyces sp. KLMMK. Next base: position 5,381 of record NZ_JBAMDC010000075.1, on the reverse strand, counting down.
GTTCAATATCTTCGACTTCTGTATTTAATATATGCGACCGACGATGGAGAGAGACCGATAGAGATGGCTACGGACCTCGACCGGCTCACCCAGTCGCTCGCCCGCAACCTCAAGCGCTGGCGCGGCGAGCGCCATCTCACCCTCGACGCACTGGCGGCCCGCTCCGGGGTCAGCCGCGGCATGATCATCCAGATCGAGCAGGCCCGCACGAACCCCAGCGTCGGGACGACCGTCAAGCTCGCCGACGCGCTCGGCGTCAGCATCACCACGCTCCTCGACCAGGAGCAGAGCACCCGCGTCCAGCTGGTGCCCAAGGAGCAGACGGTGCGGATGTGGTCGACGGAGGCGGGCAGCCGCACCACCCTGCTCGTCGGGGCCCAGGGCCCCGGGCCCGTCGAGCTGTGGGACTGGCGCATCGCCCCCGGCGACGTCAGCGCCTCCGACCCGCACCCGGCCGGCACGCTCGAACTGCTCACGGTCACCGCGGGCGAGCTCAGCCTCGTGGTGGACGGGGAGGAGTTCACCGTGCCCGCCGGCGCCTCCGCGACGTTCGAGGCGAACGTGCCCCACACCTATCGCAACGACGGCGAGCAGGCGGTCGAGATGACCATGGCCGTTGTCGTGCCGCCTGCCCACTGACCTGTCGCCGACCTCCTACTGACCTCCCGCGGGCGCCCCGTCAGGCCCGCGTCACCCGCGACGACACGTCCATCGACAGCGCGACCGAGTGCTCGGCGAACCCCAGGCTCCGGTAGAGGTGTTCGGCGTCCGGCGTGGCGTGCAGGTCGACGCGCGTGACGCCCTGCCCGGCGAACCAGTCCAGCAGCGCCTCCGTCGCCGCCCGTGCGAAGCCCCGGCCCCGGTAGCGCTCGTCGGTGGACACGGTGAAGACGAAGCCGAAGCGCCCGTGCGGGTGCCCGGGCGCGGCCAGCCGCTCCTCCACCCGGCCCACGGCGCACGCGGCCAGGTGCGGCGGCCCGCCCTGCGCCGGGTCGCCGTCCACGACGAACGCCCCGAGCAGGCGCGGCCGTGCCGCGAGCTGCCGACGGACCTGCTCCTCCGCCGTGCGCTCCCAGCCGTCCCCGGCGCCCCGGGCGTCGTCGCCGTTCATCGCGGCGAACATCAGCCTGCGGAGGCGGACCACTTCCGCGGCGTCCCCGGGGACCGCCGCCCGCATCTTGATCACGAAGTGACGCTAGCGCACGGCCCGGGCGAGGCGGCGGGCGCCCGCGGAGCCGGCCCCGCCCGTCAGGAGAGCGGCTCCTCCGCCAAGCGCGCCCCGCGGGCGGCGCGCAGCCGCATCGAGTCCAGTTCGATGGCCGGGCACCGGTCCATCACCATGTCCAGGCCCGCCGCGCGCGTCCGCTCGTAGGCATCCTCGTCGACGACGCCCAGCTGGAACCAGACCGCCTTCGCGCCGATCGCGACGGCCTCGTCCGCGACCGGGCCCGCGAGGTCGCTGTTGACGAAGACGTCCACCACGTCGACCTCGAAGGGGATCTCCGCCAGGGAGGCGTAGCCCTGCTCGCCGTGCACCGTCTCGGCCTTGGGATGCACCGGCACCACGCGCTTGCCGTGGCGCCGCAGCACCTCGGCCACGCCGTAGGCCGCCCGACGCGTGTTGGACGACAGTCCGACCAGCGCCCACGTGTCGCCGGTCTCCTCGATGATCTTCCGGATGATCCCCGGTTCTGCGTACATGCCCGCTCAACGATCATCCCCCCGACGCCATTCCCGGGGCGGCGCATAGGCTGGCGGGATGACGGAGCAGTACCGGACGGTCGCGCGCGAGGGCGTGCACGAGATCGAGATCAGCAAGTCGCGCTTCCTCTGCGCGCTCGCGCCAGCCGCCACCGAGGAGGAGGCGCAGGCGTTCATCGCGCGCATCCGCAAGGAGCACCCCGCCGCCCGCCACCACTGCTTCGCCTACGTGCTGGGCGCCGACGGCTCCGTGCAGAAGGCGAGCGACGACGGCGAGCCGGGCGGCACCGCGGGCGTGCCCATGCTGCAGATGCTGCTCCGCCGCGAGGTCCGCTACGCCGTGGCCGTCGTCACCCGCTACTTCGGCGGCGTCAAGCTCGGCGCGGGCGGCCTGATCCGCGCGTACGGGGGTGTGGTCGGCGAGGCCCTGGACGTGCTCGGGACCGTCACCCGGCAGCGCTTCCGGCTGGCGTCAGTGACCGTCGACCACCAGCGCGCCGGCAAGCTGGAGAACGACCTGCGGGCGACGGGGCGGGCCGTGCGCGAAGTGAGCTACGGCGCGGAGGTCCGCATCGAGGTGGGACTGCCCGAAGCGGACGTCGAGGGCTTCCGCGCCTGGCTCGCCGACACCACCGCCGGCGCCGCCCGCCTCGAACTGGGCGGGGAGGCCTACGGGGACGCCTGAGCCCCGCCCCTTCCCGGACCGGGGCTCCCGGCCGGCCCGCCCGCCGGGAGCCCCGGCCGGCCCGCCCGTTCCCGCCGCCCGGCCGCATCAGGCGTAGTCCTCCAGCCGCGCCAGTGCGTAGCCCTGCTCCGTGAGCTTGCGCAGCACCGTCCGCAGCATGTCGCACATGGTGCCGCCCCAGGCCCTCGGCCCGTTGAAGTGGGTCAGGATGATGTCGCCGGGGTGGAACTGCTGGTCGTCGTGGCGGAAGTCGATCCGGTCCGCGAAGGCCTCCTCGTTCCACAGGGGCGCGGCCTGGATCCCGCAGTCCTCGGCGACGGCCAGGGTGTCGGCGTCGAAGTCGCCGAACGGCGGGCGGAAGAGCGTCGGTGTGACGCCTATCTCACGCTCCAGGATCTCCTGCTGGCCGCAGATCTCGGTGTACTTCTCCTCCTCGGAGACGTGGTTCAGCTGCGGGTGGCGCAGCGTGTGGTTCTGGATGGAGACGCCGAGGGCGTGCAGGTCGCGGAAGTAGCCGTAGTCCTCGGCCGCGGACTCGTCGGTGAGGAAGGCGGACACCGGCACCTGCAGCTCCCGCACCATGTCCAGGAACTCCCGGTCCTTCGCCGCGCCGTCGTCGATCGTCAGGAAGGCGATCTTCTCGGTGGTCGGCACGGAGGCGGGCGCGGGGATCAGCCCCGACCCCTTGTCCGCCCACTCCGGCGTGGACAGCTCCGGCTTCTCCTTCGGCGGGGGCGGTGCGACGAGCGGCGCCTGGTCCAGGCCCCAGCGCTGTGCGGCGGAGAGCCGCTGCTCGGGGGTCAGTTTCGCCTTCGGCACCGGTGGCGGCTGCTCCCGTGCCTGCTGGTGGGGGTGGCCCGGCCGCTGCCCGAGGCCGGCCGCGTTCTGGCCGTCCCCGGTGCCGGGCAGTGAGCCGTTCCGGGACGCGCACGCGGCTCCGACGGCGAGCAGCAGGACTGCGATCAGCACCAGGGTGAGGGGGCGCGGGGTGCGGCGGGGTATGGAGCTGCGGGCACCGCCGTGCCGCCGCCGTCCGAAGCCGTTTCGTATAAGTCGCATATTTCCGGATCCTTTCAGCGGGTTGCCGCGCCCGCCCGCCCGGTTCACCCATCGGGGCCATGCCCCGCCACCCGCCCGCAGATGGAACACTTGGGGCCCGTGAGGATCCTGCATACGTCCGACTGGCACCTGGGCCGCTCGTTTCACCGGGTGAACCTGCTGGACGCCCAGCGCGACTTCATCGGCCACCTCGTCCGCACCGTCCGGGACGAGCGGGTCGACGTGGTGCTCGTCGCGGGCGACGTCTACGACCGGGCGGTCCCCCCGCTCGGCGCCGTCGCCCTCTTCGACGAGGCGCTGCACCGCCTCGCGGACCTCGGCGTGCCCACCGTCATGATCTCCGGCAACCACGACTCCTCCCGCCGCCTGGGCGTGGGCGCGGGCCTCCTCGACCGGGCCGGCATCCACCTGCGCACCGACCCCGCCGGCTGCGCCACCCCCGTCGTCCTCACCGACACCCACGGCGACGTCGCCTTCTACGGCCTGCCCTACCTGGAACCCGCCCTCGTCCGCGAGCAGCTGGGCGCCGAGCGCGCCGGACACACGGCCGTGCTGGAGGCCGCCATGGCCCGCGTCCGCGCCGACCTCGCCGCGCGGCCCGCCGGCACCCGCTCCGTCGTCCTCGCGCACGCCTTCGTCACCGGCGGCACCACCAGCGACAGCGAGCGCGACATCACCGTCGGCGGCGTCGCCCAGGTCCCCGCCGCCGTCTTCGACGGCGTCGACTACGCCGCCCTCGGCCACCTGCACGGCTGCCAGACCATCACCGAGCGCGTCCGCTACTCCGGCTCGCCGCTCGCCTACTCCTTCTCCGAGACCGATCACCGCAAGTCCATGTGGCTGATCGACCTGGACGCCGCCGGAGCCGTGACCGCCGAACGGCTCGACTGCCCGGTGCCGCGCCCGCTCGCCCGCATCCGCGGCCGCCTCGACGACCTGCTGCAGGACCCGCGGCTCGCCCGCCACGAGGACGCGTGGGTCGAGGCCACCCTCACCGACCCCCACCGCCCGGACGAACCCATGGCCCGGCTCGCCGCCCGCTTCCCCCACGTGCTCAGCCTCGTCCTCGACCCCGAACGAACCCCCCAGGACCCCCTCGCCTCCTACGCGCGGCGCCTGCGCGACCGCACCGACCAGGAGATCGCCGAGGACTTCGTGGCCCACGTCCGCGACGGCCTGGGACCCGACGACGCCGAACGCAGGATCCTCACCGACGCCCTCGACCACGTACGGCTGGCCGAGGCCGGCGAGGAAGCGGGAGCCCGATGAGGCTGCACCGGCTGACCGTCACCGCCTTCGGCCCCTTCGGCGGCACCCAGCACATCGACTTCGACGCGCTCTCCGCCGACGGCCTCTTCCTCTTCCACGGCCCCACCGGAGCGGGCAAGACCTCCGTCCTCGACGCGGTCTGCTACGCCCTCTACAACGAGGTGCCCGGCACCCGCCAGGGCAGCGGCGCCCCCGTCCTGCGCAGCGACCACGCCGCCGACGGCACCCTCACCCAGGTCGTGCTCGACCTCACCGTCGGCGGACGCCGGCTGGAGATCACCCGCCGCCCCGAGCAGCTGCGCCGCAAGAAGAAGGGCACCGGCTTCACCAAGGAACGGGCCGCGAGCGAGCTGCGCGAGCACCGCTCCGGGGCGTGGGAGGGCCTCAGCCGCTCCCACCAGGAGATCGGCGAGGAGATCAAGCAGCTGCTCGGCATGAGCCGGGAACAGTTCTGCCAGGTCGTCCTGCTGCCCCAGGGCGAGTTCGCCCGCTTCCTCGGCGCCAAGGACGCCGCCCGCGGCGAGCTCCTCGGCAAGCTCTTCGACACCGGCCGCTTCGGCGCCGTCGAGAAGCGCCTCGCGGAGCTGCGCCGGGCCGCCGAGGCGGGCGTACGGGCCGGCGACGACGGGCTGCTCGCCCTCGCCCACCGGATGCGCCAGGCCGCCGG
>NZ_JBAMDC010000749.1:0-1261 GCF_036961605.1 Streptomyces sp. KLMMK | reverse complement strand
GCGGCCGCCCTGGCGGCCGGACGGTACGCCTCCGACGCCGCCCTGCGGGCATCCCCCGGCGGGCCGCCGCCCGACCAGCCGCGGCTCGCCGTCCACGCCGTCGACGGCGACTTGATCACCCTCACCCGCCACCGGGCCTCGCTGCGCCCGGGCACCTACGGGCTGACCGGAAGCGGCCTGCACGCCGTCGTCGGCGCCGTCGTCCACGACGCGCCGCACGCCGCCGACGCCGTGGTGCGCCGCCTGGAAGGCGTCACGCGCGGCGTGCCCGAGCCGGGCGACCGGGTGTGGATGACGCCGCAACTGCACGCCGGGAACCCCCGCGACGCCCTCGGCCTGGACCACGCCGACGTCATGGTCCCCGGCGAGCTCGGGCCGCTGCCCGCCTGGTTCCTGCCCGCCGCCCGCGAGACCTGGGTGATCACCGTGCACGGCCTGGGCGCCACCCGCGAGCATCCGATGGTCGTCATGCCGCTCCTGCACCGCCTCCGGTTGCCGGTCCTCGACCTCGCCTACCGGGGCGATTCCGGAGCCCCCCGGCCACCGGACGGAATCAGCCGTTTCGGGCTGACCGAATGGCATGATCTCGCCGCTGCCGTCCGCTATGCCCTGGCCCAGGGTGCCCGCCGCATCGTCCTCCACGGCTGGTCCACCGGCGCCACCATGGCGCTGCTCGCCGCCACCGACCCCGCCCTGCGCCCGCACATCAGTGGCCTGGTCATGGATTCGCCCGTGCTCGACTGGCCGGCCGCCCTGCACTCCCTGGCCGCCGCCCGCGGCGTGCCCGCCCCGCTGCTCCCGCTCGCCCTGCACGCCGCCCGCGGCCGGACCGGAATGGCCCCCGACGGGCTCGCCCGGGTCCGGGACCCGGCCCGGCTGACCCTGCCCGTGCTCCTCGCCCACGGTCCCGACGACACCGTCGCGCCGTGGCACACGTCACGCGAACTCGCGGCCGCCCGCCCCGATCTGATCGTCCTGCACACCGTCGCCCGGGCCCCGCACGCCGCGATGTGGAATGCCGCCCCGGGGCGTTACGAGGAGGCTCTGCGGAGGTTCCTCATCCCCTTGATGTGACGCCCTCACAGCCTCCAAGCAGCCCTGATCCAGCGGCAGGAAGTGAATGGTGGACGGCTGGACAATTGATTCCGATTGGGTTTTCGGAGCGGCAGCGGCAAGACTGCTCCTGTGACGTCCCGTACTCCGCGCGACTCCCGGCTCAGACTTGTCCCCCGACAGCCGATCGCCGCTGCCCGCCGGGCCG
>NZ_JBAMDC010000748.1:0-1282 GCF_036961605.1 Streptomyces sp. KLMMK | reverse complement strand
CGGCGTCACCACGCTGTACCTCGTCGACCGGTCGCGGCCCGACCCGTGGGAGCCGGGGATCCCCGTCCGGGAGGTGATGGCCACCGTCTTCTACCCGGCCCGCACCGTCCACGGCTTCCCGGTCGCCCGGCAGATGAGCGCGGGCGCCGCCGAGTCCTTCGGGCTCTACGGGCGCAGAGTCCACCCGGAGCTGCCGGAGGCCGGTGCGGACTGGCCGGCCACCACGACCCACTCGCACACCGGCGCCCCCGCACAGGTCTCGCGCCGGCGGCCGGTGCTGCTGTACAGCCCCGGCGGCGGCGATCCGCGCACCATGGGCACCACGCTCGCCGGGGAACTGGCGAGCCACGGCTACGTGGTGGTGACCGTCGACCATCCCGGCGACGCCGGTGAGGTGGAGTTCCCGTGCGCCATGGCCGGCCGGGAGACGGTGCGCCCGACGGTCCTGCGCGACGACCCCAGGAAGCGCCCCGGCCTCTTCCGCGCCATGATCGACACCCGTATCGCGGACATCCGCTTCGTCCTGGACCGGCTGGAAGAACTGGCGGCCGGACGGAATCCGGACGCGGCCGGGCGCCCGTTGCCGGAACACCTCGGCCGCGCCCTGGACCTGCGGCGGGTCGGCGTCTACGGGCACTCGGCAGGCGGCACCACGGCCGCGGAGGCGATGTACGAGGACCGGCGCGTCGGCGCCGCGGTCAACCTGGAGGGCTACCTGGACCGGGCGCCGGAGACCGACGGCCGGCCGGGCGAGCCGTACCCGGTCGCCCGGCACGGGTCGGACCGGCCCCTGCTCCTGCTGGGCACGGACGGCTTCCCCGGCAGGAAGGAGCTGGAGCCTGCCTGGCGGGCGGTGCTCGCCCGCTCGGCAGGGCGCGCCCGCCGCGGGCAGCTCGACGGCGCCGCGCACGGGGTGTTCACCGACTACGCCGCGCTGGCGCCGCAGTTGCAGGCCGCCGGGCTGATGACGGCGGCCGCCCGGGCCTCGCTGACCGGACCGGCCGACCCGGCGCGGTCGGTGCCGGCCGTACGCCACCACGTGCTCACGTTCTTCGCCCGGCACCTGCCGGCGCGCTGAGCGGGCACGACCCGGGGGTCACGGCGCCGCGTGCCGCACGGCGGACGGCGGGCCGCCGCCGAACGAGGCCAGCGCGTGGACCAGTTCCACCCGGGAGCGCACCCCGAGCGCCGCGAAGACGTTGCGCAGGTGGTGGTCGACGGTCCGGTGGCTCAGCGCGAGGAGGGCGGCCACCTCGCGGTTGGTGCGGCCTTCGGCCACATG
>NZ_JBAMDC010000747.1:0-1284 GCF_036961605.1 Streptomyces sp. KLMMK | reverse complement strand
CGGCGGGCAGCGACCTCACCACGGACGGCGGCCGCACCTGGCGCGCCTTCGGCACCGGCTCCTACGACACGGTGGACTGCGCGAGCGACGGCGGCTGCTGGGCGGCGGGGGAGAAGGGGCGCCTCGCCCGGCTCACCTCCCGGTAGGCGCGCCCGGGGCGGCGCGAGCCGCGGTCAGGAGGGCAGTTCCTGCCGGTAGGACTCCAGGGCGGGGGCCGTCTTCGTCGGGATGAACTCGGTGACGGAGTACTCGCACACCCCCGCCACGGTGAACGGGTCGCTCCGCGTGATCTCCTCGATCTTCGCCCGGTCCTCCCCGACGGCGAGGATGACACCGCCGTCCCGGGGCACCTTCCGGCCGGAGGCGATGAAGACGCCGGAGGCGTAGTGCGCGTCCAGCCAGGCGACGTGCTCGGCGAGGGCGGCGTCGATGCGCTCGATCGGCGCGATGTAGGTCAGCTCCAGTACGAACATGATCGCCAGGCTAGCCGCCGGGTAGCGTGACCCGCACTATGCGCATGGCAGAGGTAACCGACGTACCGCCCGGGTGGCCCACGACCGAGGCGGAAGCGACCGCCCTCCAGGACGAGTTGCGGGGCCGCACCGTCCTGGACGAACCCGGGCCCCCGCCCGGCGAGCCGCTCGTGGCCGTCGGCGTCGACGTGGCCTACGACGACGAGCGGGACGTCGTCGTGGCCGCCGCCGTGGCCCTGGACACCGCCACCCTGAGCGTGGTGGACGAGGCGACGGCGGCCGGCCGGGTCGCCTTCCCGTACGTGCCCGGGCTGCTCGCCTTCCGCGAGATCCCCACGGTGCTCGCCGCCCTGGAACGGCTCGGCGTCACCCCCGGCCTGGTGGTCTGCGACGGCTACGGCCTCGCCCACCCGCGCCGCTTCGGCCTCGCCAGCCACCTGGGCGTCGTGACCGGCCTGCCGACGATCGGCGTCGCCAAGAATCCCTTCACCTTCCGCTACGACGCCCCCGGCCCGCACCGCGGCGACACCTCGCCCCTCCTCGACGGCGATGAGGAAGTGGGCCGCGCCCTGCGCACCCAGTCCGGCGTCAAACCGGTCTTCGTCTCCGTCGGCCACCGCACCGGCCTCGACAACGCCACCGCCCACACCCTCGCCCTGGCCCCCGCCTTCCGCCTCCCGGAGACGACGAGAGCGGCGGACGGCCTGTGCCGGCGGGCGCTGAAGGGGCTGGTGGAGGGGTGACGGAGCGTCAGCGCCGGCCCGGGCCGTAAGGCCGGGGCCGCCGCCCACCGCAACGTGGAGCGGTCCGG
>NZ_JBAMDC010000746.1:0-1293 GCF_036961605.1 Streptomyces sp. KLMMK | reverse complement strand
CGGCCGGGGTCACCCGCGTGGTGTACGCGGTGCCGGATCCCGTCCCCGGCCACGCGGGCGGCGCCGAGCGGCTGCGCGCCGCCGGGGTAGAGGTCGTCGGCGGCATCCTGCGCGAGGAGGCGGAGCGGGCCAACGAACTGTGGCTGACCGCGACCCGCCTCGGCCGGCCGTGCGTGACCTGGAAGTTCGGCGGGAGCCTCGACGGCCGCTCGGCGGCGCCCGACGGCACCTCGCGCTGGATCACCGGCCACGAGGCCCGCGCCGACGCGCACACGCTGCGGGCCACGCACGACGCGGTACTGGTCGGCTCGGGGACGCTGCGGGCGGACGACCCGCACCTCGGCCTGCGGCACGGCGTGGAGGGCGAGCCGCCGCTGCGCGTGGTGCTGGACCGCACCGGCGGCATCCGCCCGGACGCGCGCGTCCTGGACGACGCGGCGCCCACCCTCGTGGTCGTCGGCGAGTCGGCGGCCCCGCCCGTACTCCCCCACGGCCACGCGGTGCTGACCCTCCCCGAGCCCGGCGGGCGGCTGGACCTCACGGCGCTGGTGAAGGCGCTGTACGAGCGCGGCCTGTGCTCCGTGCTGCTGGAGGGCGGCGCCCGGCTGGCCGCGGAGTTCGCGGCGCAGGGCCTGCTCGACCGCGTCGTGGCCTACGTCGCCCCGGTGCTGATCGGCGGTGAGGGGCGCGCGGTGCTCGACGGGTTCGGTGCGGGCACCCTGAGCGAGGCGCTGCGCCTGCGGCTGGACGAGGTGGCCCGGCTCGGCGACGACGTCCGGATGGTGCTGCGCGCCCGCCCCCTCCCCGGCGGCCCGGAGCCGGAGGAGGTGTCGTGACCCCGCGGGTCGCGGTCGTCTACCACAGCAGGCGCGGCACCATGCGGTCGCTGGCCGAGGCCGCGGCCGCCGGGGCCCAGGCGTACGGCGCCCGGGTGCGGCTGCTGCGCGTCGCGGACGACGAGGCCGGCCCCGCGTGGCCGGACGAGGAGGCCCGGCCGGAGGACGTGCTGTGGGCCGACGGCCTGGTGCTGGCCTCTCCCACGTACTTCGGCAACGTCTCCGCGCCGTTCAAGCGGTTCCTGGACGGCACGACGAAGCTGTGGTGGGACGGGCTGCTGAGCGACCGGGTGGTGACGGGGATGACGGCCTCGACCTGCCTGCACGGCGGCCGCGAGGCCACCTTGCTGACGATGTATCAGTCGGCTCACCACTGGGGGGCCTGGACCGTCGGGGCCGGCCCGGCCGTCCCCGGTGATCCGGCGGACCCGGCCGGTCCCGCCCGGTACGGCGCGGG
>NZ_JBAMDC010000745.1:0-1317 GCF_036961605.1 Streptomyces sp. KLMMK | reverse complement strand
CGCCGTCGCCGACGAGCTCCACCGCCGCGCGCAGTGGCCGATGGCCCACGGCCGGCCGCACCGCGCGGCCGACCTCGTCGCCGACGCCGCCGAACACCACGCCTTGCTGGCGGCGCTGGCCGCGCACGACGTGGAGCGGGCCGAGGCGCTGGTGAGGGGGCACTTCGCGGGAGCGGAGTGAAGTGAGCAGGAGCCGGAGGGCGCCCGGAGGACGCCCGGAGGACGCCCGGGCGACGGCGCAAGCGGCCGGCGCCGAGCCCCGCGGCCCGGCACGGGGCCTCTGCGGTCAGTGAGGCTCTGCGGTCAGTGAGACCCGGCGATCAGTCCGGGCTCGCCGCCGCGGCGGTCAGCTGGTCCGCCAGCCAGCCCGGGACGCCGCCGAGCAGCCGGACCAGCCGGGCGGCCTCCTCCCGCAGCCGGGCGGCCTCACCCGGGTCGTCCAGGACGGCGGCGAGCGAGGCCAGCGCCGGGGCGATGCCCACCAGATAGCCCAGCTCTTCCCGGATGCGAAGCGACTCCGCGAAGCCGTAGCGCGCCTCGGCGAGCCTGCCCTCGTGCTCGGCCATGGCCGCCACGTGCCGCCAGGTGAAGGACAGCAGCAGGCGCTGGCCCTGCGCCGTCGCCCCCGCGTGGGCGCGCTCGAAGGCGGCCGTCGCGTCGGACGGGTTGTCCGACAGGTGCTGGGCGATCAGGCCGCGGCGGAAGTGCAGCAGGGGGCGGTTCGGCGACCCCGGCGCGAGCAGGGCCGCGGCCCTGCCCAGGGCCGAACGGGCCTCGTCCGCCCGGTCGCGGACGCCCAGCAGGGTGGACGCGTAGGCCAGATGGCCGCGCTCGCAGGCCGCCGCCCCGCGCTCCTCGTCGTTCGTGGCCAGGGCCTCCGCCGCGCGCAGCGCGTCCTCGGCGGCTCCCCACCCCTCCTTGGTGAACATGCACTGCTCGGTCAGCACTGCCGTCCGCTGCAGGGCCGGCCCGGGCTCGGCGGCCGCGCGCGGTGCGAGCAGGGCCGCCGCGTCGTCCCAGCAGGCGCGTGAGCGCAACCGCCACACGGCCCGCTCCAGTGGATCGTCCCCCCGCGGATCCCCGCCGTGCGGTCCCCGCGGCTCCGGCAACCCCGCATTACGCATGGCGGTGTCCGCCACAGTGCCCTCCCCAAGCGCGCCGTCGAGCTGGAAGCCGTGACCGCATCTCAGCACGAAGACGAGGGCCCGGCCAAGGGTCAGGTGTGAACCAATTCACAAATGCTCTCCCAGCGGTACGTGCACATTACCAAGAGTGAGCGGACTCTGAGCGCGGTGGCGCTCATATGCGCTCCCGGGA
>NZ_JBAMDC010000744.1:0-1318 GCF_036961605.1 Streptomyces sp. KLMMK | reverse complement strand
AAGCGCCGCATGCCCGCAGACCGGAACAGGCCCTCAGCACGAAAGGGGCGCCCCCGACGGGGCACCCCTTCTGCCTGCGCTGACGCAGGGACGGCGGAGAGTGTGGGATTTGAACCCACGGTGACATCGCTGCCACGACGGTTTTCAAGACCGTTCCCTTAGGCCGCTCGGGCAACTCTCCCCGCACCGCCAGTGCTCGGCGGCGCGGGGGCCAGCCTATCGCTTCAGTTGTCGCCCTTGCGTTCGCCCAATGTGATCTCTGCCGTGGACTGCTTGCCGTCGCGGGTGTAGGTCACCTTCACCTTGTCGCCCGGCTTGTGGGTCCAGATCTCGCTGATGAGGGTGGGGCCGCTGTCGATGGCGGTGTCGTCGAGCTTGGTGATGACGTCGCCCGGCTTGAGGCCGGCCTTGTCGGCCGGGCCGCCCGGGGTCACCGCCGGGCTGTTGTTGTCGCCGGTGGGGGCGATCTTGGCGCCCGCGCCGGCGTCCTTCATGTTCACCGAGGCGGAGATGACCGGGTAGACCGGCTTGCCGGTCCTGATGAGCTGGTCGGCGACGTTCTTGGCCTGGTTGATCGGGATGGCGAAGCCGAGGCCGATGCTGCCGGCCTGCTGCTGGGCGCCGCCGAAGCCGCCGCCGTTGTTCGCGGACTGGATGGCGGAGTTGATGCCGATGACCGCGCCCTGGGCGTTGAGGAGTGGGCCGCCGGAGTTGCCCGGGTTGATCGACGCGTCCGTCTGGAGGGCGCTCATGTACGAGGCCTTGCCCATGCCGCCGCCGTCGCTGGAGGCCACCGGGCGCTTTTTGGCACTGACGATGCCCGTGGTGACCGTGCCGGACAGCCCGAAGGGCGCGCCGATCGCGATCGTGGCGTCACCCACCGCCGTCCGGTCGGAGTTCCCCAGCGGGAGGGGGCTGAGCTTCGCGCCGGAAGGGTTCTTCAGCTTGAGGACGGCGACGTCGTAACCCTGCGCCCGGCCCACGACCTCGGCGTCGTACTGCTTGCCGTCCGAGAACGTGGCCATGAGCTTGCCACCGCCCTGAGCGGCCGAGGCGACGACGTGGTTGTTGGTGAGGATGTGGCCCTCGGTGTCGTAGACGAAGCCGGTGCCCGTGCCGCCCTCGCCGCCGCCGCTCTGCGCCTCGATGGTGACGACGCTCGGCAGCGCCTTGCTGGCGATGTCCGAGACGGAACCGGGGGCGCGGCTCTCGGTCTTCGGGTCGCCGGACGACGAGATGGTCGTCGAGCTGCCGCCGTCGCCACGGCTGGCCGCCCAGTAGCCGATCCCGCCGCCGACGCCGCCCGCGACGAGGGTCG
>NZ_JBAMDC010000743.1:0-1322 GCF_036961605.1 Streptomyces sp. KLMMK | reverse complement strand
GCGGTGATGGCCGAGACGCGCGCGCTGCGCGAATGCACCGGCTTCGCCCCCACGCTGGAGGCCGGCCGCAGCGTCCTGTTCACGCACGACATCGCGGACGTTCCCGTCACCGTCGCCTGGGGAACGCGCGACCGGCTGCTGCTGCGGCGCCAGGGCGTCCGGGCCAAGAAGGTCATCCCCGGGGCCCGGCTGGTACGGCTGCCCGGCTGCGGGCACGTGCCCATGAACGACGACCCGGCCCTGGTGGCCAGAGTCATCCTGGACGCCACGCGCTGAACGGACCCCGCCCGGCCCCCGGGCCGGGCGGGACCCGGGGAACCCTCTCTGACCTGCACGGATATCATCGGGTGGACCGCCCGTTGGGCAGTCAACGCACCAGGAGAGCCCCATGCCGTCCGTCCGGCCCCGCGTCCTCTACGTCACCGACCTCGCCTACCCGGCGAAGGGGCGCAGATACTGCGACGAGGACATCCTCCTGTCCTCCCGGCTGCGCGAGGACTTCGACGTGGCGCTGTGCCACCCGCTCGACGCCGCCGCCCTGATGGACGGCTTCGACGCGGTCGTGGTGCGCAACAGCGGGCCGGTGCTGCACTACCAGGAGGCCTACGACGACTTCGCCCGGCAGGCGGAGCAGGGCGGCGTGCTCGTCTACAACCAGCTCACGGGCCGGGCCGACATGGCCGGCAAGCAGTACCTGCCGGACCTCAGCGCCGCGGGCTACCCCGTCATCCCGACCGCCGACCGCGCCGAGGACGCCGGCCGCCTGCCCGACGTGGCCGAGTACGTGGTCAAGCCCAAGCTCGGCGCCGACTCCATCGGCCTGCGCTTCGTCCCGCGCGAGGAGCTCGCGGACGTCGACTACGACGGCGTCCTCGTCCAGCCCCGCATCCACTTCCGCTACGAGGTCTCGTTCTACTTCGTCGACGACGCCTTCCAGTACGCCCTCCACGCACCCGACCCCGCCCGGCGCTGGGCCCTCGAACCGTACGAGCCCACCGCCGAAGACCTGGCCTTCGCGCAGCGCTTCATCGACTGGAACGGCATCGAGCACGGCATCCAGCGCGTGGACGCCTGCCGCACCCCGGAGGGCGATCTCCTGCTGGTCGAGCTGGAGGACCTCAACCCCTACCTGTCCCTCGACCTCGTCGCCCCGCGGACGCGCGACGCCTTCGTCGACGCACTCAAGGCCTCGCTGCACCGGCTGATCGGAAACAGCGCCCCGTAGCCCCCGCGGTCACCGGCGCCGGCCGGGCGGCGGATCCTGGCCCTCGGCCCGCAGCCAGGCCGTCACCTCGCCGGGCCCCGCACCGCCCGCCGGCGGC
>NZ_JBAMDC010000742.1:0-1323 GCF_036961605.1 Streptomyces sp. KLMMK | reverse complement strand
GCCGCCGGGGTCCGCGGTGGCAGCAGCACCGGGCGGATCGCGCGGACGATCTCCTCGAAGCGCTCGTCGTCCGTGGCCTCCAGGTGCTGGGTGACGCGCAGGTCGGCGAGGCGGGTGAAGGCGACGTCGTGGCGGGCGGCGAGGGCGCTCGCGAGGTTGCCGGTGGCGCGGATCGTGCCGCCGATGCCGTAGGCGTTGTGGATCAGGAAGGCGATCTTCATGAGCGTGGCCCCCTCTCCGTACGCGTGCCGGGTCCGCCCGTTTGTTCGGGCGAGCGAACTGTAGGGGCAGCCGCGCCGCTTCCGTCAAGCCGCCCGTCGAACGGAAGTCCAGAGGGTAACCGGGTGGCCGGGCGTGGCGCGGGGACGGACCCCGCGGGCGCTGGGAGGCTGGCCCTGTGAAGGCGATGGTGGCGGTCTCCGCGGTCGTGGCCCTCGGGCTGACGGCGGGATGCGGCGGCCCTGGCGGCGACGGCGGTCTCGACGGCAGCGGCGGCTCCGGCGGAGGAGGCGGCCGCGGCGGCGGCCGCGGCGAGGCCAAGGACACGGGCGGTGCCGTGCGGATACTCAGCTCCGCCCAGCTCAGGCACGTCGAGCTGGGGCCTCGCGAGGTCCCCGGCTTCCAGATCGAACGCGCGAGCAGCTGGGCCGCCGGCGGCGGGCGGCCCGTCGCCGACGACGCCTCCTGCCGGCCCCTCGTCGAGGCCCTCGGCTCCCGGCCCCGGCCCGCGCCGGCCGCGTCCGTCGTCAACACCTTCGCCAAGGCCGGCGAGGACCTCGACTTCCAGGGCCTCATGGGGATGATCCGCGTCTCCACCTACCGCGGCGACGGCGCCGTCTCCACCCTCGACGGGCTGCGGTCCGCGGCGGCCGGCTGCGCGGGCGGCTTCCGCATGCGCACCGGGGAGGGCGAACCCCAGGAGTTCCGGGCGGTCCGCACGCTCACGGCGCCCCGGCTCGGGGACGAGGCGGTGGCCTACCGGCTGGAGAACGCGGCGGAGCGGGCGCCGAGCCTGATCACGGTCGTGCGCTCGGGCGCCACGCTCGCGATGTTCTTCGCCACCAGCCTGTCCGACCCCGAGGACGTCGAGATCCCCCCGGAACTCGTCGACGCCCAGATCACCAAACTGTCCCGAGCCGCACAAAAGGCCCCCACGGTCCCGCCGCCGTCCCCACCGATGGCGGTGGGGGAGGGCGGGGAGGCGGGGGACGGGGGCGATGGGGGGTGACGGTCGCCGTCCCGGCCGGGTCACCGCGGTGGTGCGTGGCCGGTGTCCGGCGGTACCGCGACGTACGGGCCCTCCGGCAGTCCGGCACCGCCGGA
>NZ_JBAMDC010000741.1:0-1338 GCF_036961605.1 Streptomyces sp. KLMMK | reverse complement strand
CTGGCGGCCCGGCTCGCCTTCGCCAACCTCGACGGCGCGCTCGCCCGCGACACGGGGCGCACCACGCGCCGGGGCTCCGTCCTCAACGAACTCGGCGACCGCGCCGCCGATCTGCTCGTCCTGGCCGGCTTCCTGACGCTCGCCCCGCTGTGGCTCGTGGCCACGGCCGCGCTCGCCGCGACGCTGCCCTCGTGGGTGTCCCTCGCGGGCGCGGCGGCGGGGGCCGAGCGGATCAACGGCGGGCCGGTCGGCAAGACGGAGCGGTGTCTGCTGGCCGTCGTGGCCGCCGCCACGGGCTGGGCCGTGCCCGTGCTGGCCGTCGTGGCTGCGGGCTCGGCGCTGACGGCGGCACTCCGGCTGGGCCGGCTGTGGCGCGTGCTGGGCGAGGCGGGTGCGCCCCGGTGAGCACGCTGTACACGGGCGACGTCCTGCCCCGGGTCATACCCGTGGTCGCCGGGGTGCTCGGCGCGGGCGGCCTGGCGGTGGCCTGCCTCCCCGCGCGCGTGGCGATGCGCCGCGAGCTGCGGCGCCGCTGGCTGACCTGGGCCGTGTCGGCCCCCCTCTTCCTCGGGGCGATGTTCCTGCACGAGCTGGGGGCGACGGCGCTGGTCTGGCTGCTGGGGCTGATCGCGGTCGGCGAGTACGCCCGGCTGGCCCGCCTGGGGCGGGGCGAGCGGGCGGTGCTGCGCGCCGCGGTGGTCCTCCTGCCGCTCCTGGCCCTGCTGGAGCACTGGCGCCTCGCGGACGCCCTGGACCTGCGGACCTTCGCCCTGCTCACCGTCGTCGGCGTGCTGCCCGCGGTGCTGTCGGGCGACACCGCACGGGGCGGCGAGCGCGCGGCCCGCACGGTCTTCGGCCTGCTGTGGATTCCCGTCGCACTGACCGGACTTGTGGTATTGGACGGCACGGCGATCGCCGTCGCCGTGGCGGTCGCGTTCGGCGACGTGGGCGCGTGGTGCGGCGGCATGCTCCTGCGCCGCCTCGGCGGCACCCTCGCCCGCCCGCTGTCCCCCCACTCCCCCGCCAAGACCTGGGCGGGCGTCCTCGGCGCGGGCATGGCGGTGGCCGCGGGGCTGGACGTCGCGGGCGCCTTCACCGTCACGCTGTGGGCCGCGGTCCTGGCCGGCAGCGTCCTCGGCGACCTGCTCGAATCCATGCTCAAGCGGGAGGCGGGCGTCAAGGACGCCGGCACCTGGCTGCCGGGCTTCGGCGGCCTCCTCGACCGCATCGACTCCCTGCTCCTCGCCCTGCTCCTGGCCATGGTGGTGACGCTGTGACGACGACCTCTCCGACTTCTCCCTCCGGATCCCTGCGCACGGGGCGGCTGCGCCGCGGACC
>NZ_JBAMDC010000740.1:0-1338 GCF_036961605.1 Streptomyces sp. KLMMK | reverse complement strand
GGACATGTTCGCGCTCAAGTACCGCGGTGCCCGCTTCTCCCTCGGCTACGGAGCCTGCCCCGACCTCGAAGACCGCGCCAAGATCGCCGACCTCCTCCAGCCGGAACGGATCGGAGTCCACCTCTCCGAGGAATTCCAGCTCCACCCCGAACAGTCCACCGACGCCATCGTCATCCACCACCCCGACGCCACGTACTTCAACGCGCGCTGACGCCACCGGGTGCCGGGCCGGCCGCGCATCGGCGTATCCCCTGTGAGGAAAGGAAGAGCATGGACGCGGAGGCCACACGGTCCCGAAGCACTCTGCGCGAGGTACTCGCGAGCGGCGGACGCTTGCGCTCGTACTCCTTCGAATTCTTCCCGCCGAAGACGGCGGACGGCGAACAGGCTCTGTGGGACGCCGTCCGCCGCATCGAGGCGGTGGCCCCGACGTTCGTGTCGGTGACCTACGGGGCGGGCGGGTCCTCGCGCGACCGCACCGTGGCCGCCACCGAGCGCATCGCCTCCGAGACCACGCTCCGGCCGGTCGCCCACCTGACCGCGGTGGACCACTCCGTCGCCCAGCTGCGCCACATCATCGGGCAGTACGCGGCCGTCGGCATCAGCGACATCCTCGCCCTGCGCGGGGACCCGCCGGGCGACCCGCAGGGGGAGTGGCGGCGCCACCCCGAAGGCTTCTCCCACGCTCGGGAACTGGTCGAGCTCATCAAGGACTCGGGCAGCTTCACGGTCGGCGTGGCCGCGTTCCCCGAGCGCCACCCCCGGTCGGCGGACTGGGACGACGACGTCCGCCACTTCGTGGCCAAGTGCCGGGCCGGCGCCGACTACGCGATCACGCAGATGTTCTTCCACGTCGAGGACTACCTGCGGCTGCGGGACCGCGTCGCCGCGGCCGGCTGCACCGTCCCCATCATCCCGGCGATCATGCCGGCCACGCACGCGCGGCAGATCCGCCGGTTCGCCGAGCTCAGCAACGCGGCCTTCCCGCAGGACCTGGCCGACCGCCTCACCCGGGCCGCGGACCGCCCGCAGGTCGCGCACCGCATCGGCGTGGACTACGCGACGGACATGGCCCGCAGGCTCCTCGACGAGGGGGCGCCGGGGCTGCACTACATCACCCTCAACCGGTCCACGGCGACGCTGGAGATCCACCAGAACCTGGGCCTGGGCTTGGGTGCGGGGCGGCAAGCGACAGCGGCCTGACGCGACTCCTTCCCCTCCTTCCTTCCTTCCGTTCGTCTTTCGCTCATTTCACAACTCGGTTCACTCAGTTCACTCAGTCAGTTCAATCAGGGAGCTTTCCATGGCACGTCCCGCTGGCGCCGCCCAGAATCCGGC
>NZ_JBAMDC010000074.1:0-22458 GCF_036961605.1 Streptomyces sp. KLMMK | reverse complement strand
ATTGTCACTGCCCGCAAGTAGGGTGTGTGACATGGCCGACCCCAGCAGCTACCGACCCAAGCCGGGACAGATCCCCGACTCGCCGGGGGTCTACAGGTTCCGTGACGAACACGGCCGGGTGATCTACGTCGGGAAGGCGAAGAGCCTGCGCCAGCGGCTCTCCTCGTACTTCCAGGACCTCGCCGGCCTGCACACGCGCACCCGCACGATGGTGACCACGGCCGCCTCCGTCGAGTGGACCGTGGTCTCCACCGAGGTAGAGGCGCTCCAGCTGGAGTACACCTGGATCAAGGAGTACGACCCCCGTTTCAACGTCAAGTACCGCGACGACAAGAGCTATCCCTCCCTCGCCGTGACCATGGGCGAGGAGTTCCCGCGCGTCCAGGTCATGCGCGGCCCCAAGAAGAAGGGCGTGCGCTACTTCGGCCCGTACGCCCACGCCTGGGCCATCCGCGAGACCGTCGACCTGATGCTGCGCGTCTTCCCCGTGCGCACCTGCTCCGCCGGGGTGTTCAAGCGCTCGGCCCAGATCGGCCGCCCCTGTCTGCTGGGGTACATCGGCAAGTGCTCCGCCCCCTGCGTCGGCCGCGTCAGTGCGGAGGAGCACCGCGAACTGGCCGAGGAGTTCTGCGACTTCATGGCCGGCCGCACCGGCGCCTACCTGCGCCGCCTGGAGCAGCAGATGCACGAGGCCGCCGAGGAGATGGAGTACGAGAAGGCCGCCCGTCTGCGGGACGACATAGAAGCCCTCCGGCGCGCCCTGGAGAAGAACGCCGTCGTCCTCGCCGACGCCACCGACGCCGACCTGATCGCCGTCGCCGAGGACGAGCTGGAGGCCGCGGTACAGATCTTCCACGTGCGCGGCGGCCGGGTGCGCGGCCAGCGCGGCTGGGTGACCGACAAGGTGGAGGCCGTCGACACGGCGGGCCTCGTCGAGCACGCCCTGCAGCAGCTCTACGGCGAGGAGCGCGGCGACGCCGTGCCCAAGGAGGTCCTGGTCCCGGCCCTGCCGGAGCCGGTCGAGCCCGTCGCCCAGTGGCTGGGCGAGCGCCGCGGCTCCCGGGTCGACCTGCGCATCCCCCAGCGCGGCGACAAGAAGGACCTGATGGCCACGGTCCAGCGCAACGCCCAGCAGGCCCTCGTCCTGCACAAGACCAAGCGGGCCTCCGACCTGACCACCCGCTCCCGGGCGCTGGAGGAGATCGCCGAGGCCCTGGAGCTGGATTCCGCGCCGCTGCGCATCGAGTGCTTCGACATCTCCCACCTCCAGGGCCAGGACGTGGTGGCGTCGATGGTCGTCTTCGAGGACGGCCTGGCGCGCAAGAGCGAGTACCGCCGCTTCCAGATCAAGTCGTTCGAGGGCCAGGACGACGTCCGGTCGATGCACGAGGTGATCGGCCGCAGGTTCCGCCGCTATCTGCAGGAGAAGCAGAAGGCGGGGGAGTGGTCCGAGGAGAACGCGGTCGAGGAGGAGAACGGCCGCACCGAGGACGGGCGCGCCGTGGACGTCCTCGCCGGGGAGGCCCGCACTGAGGACGGGCGCCCCAAGCGCTTCGCCTACCCGCCGCAGCTCGTCGTCGTCGACGGCGGGCGGCCGCAGGTGGCGGCCGCCCGGAGGGCGCTGGACGAGCTCGGCATCGAGGACGTGGCGGTCTGCGGCCTGGCCAAGCGCCTGGAGGAGGTCTGGCTGCCCGGTGAGGACGACCCCGTCGTGCTGCCCCGCACCAGCGAGGGCCTCTACCTCCTGCAGCGCGTGCGCGACGAGGCCCACCGCTTCGCCATCGCCTACCAGCGCAGCAAACGCACCAGGACGCTGAGGGCCGGGCCGCTCGACGAGGTCCCCGGCCTGGGCGAGACCCGCAAGAAGGCGCTGCTCAAGCACTTCGGCTCGGTCAAGCGGCTGCGCGCCGCCACAATCGAGCAGATCTGCGAGACGCCGGGCATCGGCCGCAAGACCGCAGAGACGATCGCCGCCGCGCTCGCGGCGGCCGCCCCGCCCGCCCCCGCCGTGAACACGGCCACAGGCGAGATCATGGAAGAGGCGGGGGAATGATGGGGCACGCAGTATGGAAGACGGGGCCGCACCCGCGGCACCGTCGGTGAGACGGGGGTAGGCAGTATGACCGGGACCGAGCGAGACGGAGCACAGGTGAGTACGGGCACGACGGCGGATGCGACCGGCGAGGGCACGGCCATCCCCGAACTGGTGATCATCTCCGGCATGTCGGGGGCGGGCCGCAGCACCGCCGCCAAGTGCCTGGAGGACCTCGGCTGGTTCGTCGTGGACAACCTGCCGCCCGCCCTGATCCCCACCATGGTGGACCTCGGCGCCCGCTCCCAGGGCAACGTGGCCCGGATCGCCGTGGTCGTGGACGTGCGCGGCCGGCGCTTCTTCGACAACCTCCGCGAGTCCCTGGCCGACCTGGCCGCCAAGAAGGTCAAGCGGCGCGTGATCTTCCTGGAGGCCTCCGACGACGCCCTGGTGCGCCGCTTCGAGTCCGTGCGCCGCCCGCACCCCCTCCAGGGCTCCGGGCGCATCGTCGACGGCATCGCCGCCGAGCGGGACCTGCTGCGCGAGCTGCGCGGCGACGCCGACCTGGTGATCGACACCTCCAGCCTCAACGTCCACGAGCTGCGCGCCAAGATGGACGCCCAGTTCGCCGGCGAGGAGGAGCCGGAGCTGCGGGCCACCGTCATGTCCTTCGGCTACAAGTACGGCCTGCCCGTCGACGCCGACCTCGTGGTGGACTGCCGCTTCCTGCCCAACCCGCACTGGGTGCCGGAGCTGCGCCCCTTCACGGGCCTCAACGAGGAGGTCTCGGGCTACGTCTTCAACCAGCCCGGCGCCAAGGAGTTCCTCGACCGCTACACCGAGCTCCTGCAGCTCATCGCCGCGGGCTACCGCCGCGAGGGCAAGCGCTACGTGACCATCGCGGTCGGTTGCACCGGCGGCAAGCACCGCTCCGTCGCCATGTCCGAGAAGCTCGCCCACCGCCTGGTCTCCGAGGGTGTGGAGACCGTCGTCGTCCACCGGGACATGGGGCGCGAGTGACCGGCCGCACGTCCCGGCTCCGCCGGGTGCGCCGCCTCGTCCCCGGACGGACCACCCGGGGGCCCGAGGGCCGTACGAAGCGCGGCGCCCAGCCCAAGGTCGTCGCCCTCGGCGGCGGCCACGGCCTGTCCGCCTCGCTCGCCGCCCTGCGCCGGATCACCGGCGACCTCACCGCCGTCGTCACCGTCGCCGACGACGGCGGCTCCAGCGGCCGGCTCCGCGACGAGCTGGGCGTCCTGCCCCCCGGCGACCTGCGCAAGGCCCTCGCGGCCCTGTGCGGCGACGACGACTGGGGCCAGACCTGGGCCCGGGTGATCAAGCACCGCTTCACCAGCGAGGGCGATCTGCACGACCACGCCGTCGGCAATCTGCTGATCGTCGCCCTGTGGGAGCAGCTCGGCGACCCCGTGCAGGCCCTCGACCTGGTCGGCAAGCTGCTGGGCGCGCACGGCCGGGTGCTGCCGATGTCCGCCGTGCCGCTGGAGCTGCAGGCCCTCGTCCGGGGGCACGACCCCGCCGAGCCCGGCGCCCTCAGCACCGTCCGCGGCCAGGCCACGGTGGCGCTGACCCCGGGCGAGGTGCAGTCCGTGCACGTCGTGCCGGAGGATCCGCCCGCCGTGCCGGAGGCGGTCGCCGCCGTCCTCGACGCGGACTGGGTGGTGCTCGGTCCCGGCTCCTGGTTCTCCTCCGTCATCCCGCACCTGCTCGTCCCCGAGCTGCTGGAAGCCCTGCAGGAGACCAAGGCCCGCCGGGTGCTGTCGTTGAATCTCGCACCACAACCGGGTGAAACCGATGGCTTCTCCCCGCAGCGTCATTTGGAGGTTTTGGCCCGACACGCCCCTAAACTCGCCCTGGACGTGGTGCTGGCCGACGAGGCCGCCGTGCCCGACCGCGAGAGCCTCACCGATGCCGCGAAGCGGCTCGGGGCCGCGGTCGAGCTGGCGCCGGTCGCCGCGCCCGACGGCTCCCCGACCCATGACCCGGAGCTGTTGGCCGCCGCGTACGACCGTATTTTTCGGATGCATGGAAGGATCGGCCCATGGCGATGACGGCAGCGGTGAAGGATGAAATCTCCCGGCTCCCCGTCACCCGCACCTGCTGCCGGAAAGCGGAGGTCTCGGCGATCCTGCGGTTCGCGGGTGGTCTGCACCTGGTCAGCGGGCGCATCGTGATCGAGGCGGAGCTGGACACCGGGATCGCCGCCCGGCGGCTGCGCAAGGACATCCTGGAGATCTTCGGACACGCCTCCGACCTGGTGGTGATGGCCCCCGGCGGGCTGCGCCGCGGCAGCCGGTACGTGGTGCGGGTGGTGGCGGGCGGTGACCAGCTGGCGCGCCAGACCGGCCTGGTCGACGGCCGCGGCCGGCCGATCCGCGGGCTGCCCCCGCAGGTCGTCTCCGGGGCCACCTGCGACGCGGAGGCCGCCTGGCGGGGCGCCTTCCTCGCCCACGGCTCGCTCACCGAGCCCGGCCGCTCCTCCTCCCTGGAGGTGACCTGCCCCGGGCCCGAGGCGGCGCTGGCGCTGGTCGGCGCGGCCCGCCGGCTGCAGATCGCGGCCAAGGCGCGCGAGGTGCGCGGCGTCGACCGCGTGGTCGTCCGCGACGGCGATGCGATCGGCGCCCTGCTGACCCGCCTGGGGGCGCACGAGTCCGTGCTGGCCTGGGAGGAGCGCCGGATGCGCCGCGAGGTGCGGGCCACGGCCAACCGCCTCGCCAACTTCGACGACGCCAACCTGCGCCGCTCGGCCCGGGCCGCCGTCGCGGCGGGCGCCCGGGTGCAGCGGGCCCTGGAGATCCTCGGCGAGGAGGTGCCCGAGCACCTCGCGGCCGCGGGCCGGCTGCGCATGGAGCACAAGCAGGCGTCCCTGGAGGAGCTGGGCGCCCTGGCCGACCCGCCGCTGACCAAGGACGCCGTCGCCGGCCGGATCCGGCGCCTGCTCGCCATGGCCGACAAGCGCGCCCAGGACCTCGGCATCCCCGGCACCGAGTCCAACCTCTCCGACCTTTCGGACCTCTCGGAGGAGATGGCGGAGGGCATGGCGGGCTGACGCCCCGCACGCGCCGACGCCCGGCACGGCCCCCGCCCGCCGGCGCCGTCCCGCACACCGGTACATCGAGCCACCCCGCGCCGTGCAGGGCGCCGGAGTGGCTCTTTCTGCGTCATTGACATGATCATGCAGGCTCTCCACTCTGGCGTCCGTGCACTGACGTGGCAGACAACAGCAAGGGGGGCTCATGAGACGCAGGACGAGAACAGTCCTCGCGGCGGCTTCGCTGCTCTTAGGCGCGCCGGCCGCGGCACCCTTCGCCCACGCACAACCCGGCGCCGCGGCGACGGCGCCGGACGGCGACGGCGCACCGGCCGTCTGGACCGCCCGCATCACCGCCGGCCAGGTGCCGCTGCTCCTCGCGGCCGGCGTCGACGGCCACGAGCTGGCCGAGCGCCCGACCGGGACCGGGGCCGCCTCGGTCGAGCTCTACCTGACCGGCGAGCAGGCCCGCGAGCTGCGCGGCAGGGGAGTCGGCCTCACCGAGAAGCGGATACCGCAGCGCACCGAGGAACGCCTCAAGGCCGCAGGTGACGGCGTCTTCCGCCCGTACAGCGGCAAGAACGGCCTCCGGCAGGAGCTCCTGGACACCGCGAAGGCCCACCCCGGCCTCACCAAGGTCGTGAGCATCGGGAAGACCGTCCGCGGCCAGGACATCC
The DNA here is from genome assembly GCF_036961605.1 of Streptomyces sp. KLMMK. NCBI lineage: Bacteria > Bacillati > Actinomycetota > Actinomycetes > Kitasatosporales > Streptomycetaceae > Streptomyces > Streptomyces sp. KLMMK. Next base: position 16,700 of record NZ_JBAMDC010000074.1, on the reverse strand, counting down.
TCGCCCTGAAGCTGAGCAAGGACGCCCGCACCGCGCCCGACGGCCGCAAGCCCGCCGTGCTGTACATGTCCAACCAGCACGCCCGGGAGTGGATCACCCCGGAGATGACCCGGCGGCTGCTCCACCACTACCTCGACGCCTACGGCAAGGACGCCCGCGTCACCGACGTCGTGGACCGCGCCGAACTGTGGTTCGTCCCGTCCGCCAACCCCGACGGCTACGACTACACCTTCCAGAGCCCGGACACCCGCCTGTGGCGCAAGAACCTGCGCGACAACAACGGCGACGGGAAGATCACCCCGGGCGACGGCGTCGACCTCAACCGCAACTTCCCCTTCAAGTGGGGCTACGACAACGAGGGTTCCTCGCCCCGTCCGGGCTCCGAGACCTACCGCGGCACGGCCCCCGCCTCCGAGCCGGAGACGAAGGCGATCGACGCCTTCGAGAAGGCGCACCGATTCAGCTACGCCGTCAACTACCACTCGGCCGCCGAACTGCTGCTCTACGGCGTCGGCTGGCAGGTCGCCACCCCCACCCCGGACGACGTCCTCTACAAGGCGCTGGCCGGCACGCCGGAGAAGCCCGCGGTCCCGGGCTACCACCCGCAGCTCTCCTCCGAGCTCTACACGACCAACGGCGAGGCCGACGGGCACGCGGCGAACGTCAACGGGACGATGATGTTCACCCCCGAGATGTCGACCTGCCGCACCGCGTCGAAGGCCGACCCGGACGACCGCTGGAACCCGGACGACTGCCCCTCGTCCTTCAGCTTCCCCGACGACGAGAAGCTGATTCAGCAGGAGTTCGCCAAGAACATCCCCTTCGCGCTGTCCGTCGCCGAGACCGCCGTCAACCGCGAGGGCGCCGACCGGCCCCGCTCGGCCGTGGGCCTCTCCGCTCCCGACTTCACCCCGGACGCCTTCACCACCTCCTACGCGCTCGGCGACGAGCAGGAGGTCTCCGTCACCGCCCGCAGGAGCCTGCGCGACCTGCGCCTCAACTACCGCATCGACGGCGGTCGTACGCACACCGCCCCGCTGGAGGAGTGGAAGGGCGGCGACCGCTACGGCGGTCAGGACAGCATCCGTTTCGCCGAGTACCGCGCCTACGTCGAAGGCGCCGAGCCCGGCTCCGGCGTCCGGGTCTGGTACACCGGCCGGACGCGCGACGGCAGGGCCGCCGCGAGCGAACCCTTCACCTACACCGTGGCGGACCGCCCCGAGGCCGACACCCTGGTGATCGCCGACGAGGGCGGGCCCGGCGCCGCCCGGCACACCGCCGCCTACACCGCGGCGCTGGCCGCGGCAGGCCGTGACGCCGCCGTGTGGGACGTGGCCGCACAGGGCGCTCCGCACGCGCTCGGCGTGCTGGGGCACTTCAAGAGCGTCGTGTGGTACTCCGGCGGCAACCGGCCCGGCGGGGCCACGCTGACGGCCGTGCGGGACTTCGTCAACGAGGGCGGCAAGCTCGTCGCCGCGGGCAGGCAGGCGGGCGGCTACGGAGTCGTCGGCCCCGCCGAGACGAACGACTTCAGCCAGTACTACCTGGGCGCGGGCAGCCGCCTGCAGCACCCCGCCCCGGCCCGCTTCACCGGCTCCGGCGCGCTCGCGGGCGTCAGTGTCCGCCTCGGCGACGCCCCCGGGGACAAGCTGGACGCCGCGGGCTCGTTCGCCCCCGTCTCCGACGAGCTGCCGCCGGCCGGCTTCCCGCAGTTCCGCAGCGCGGCCGCGGGCGACTACACGGCGGCGGGCCGGGCCGCGGGGAACCCGGACGGCGCAACAGGCGCCCGCTGCACCGGACCGGCCGTCACGCTCCGTGACGGCGCCTGCGCCGCGGCGGCGGACGCGCGCGGGGCGGCGGCCGTCTCGACGGCCGGCACGGTGCTCCTGGGCTTCGGCTTGCAGCACGTCCCGGACCCCGCCGAAAGGTCCGCGCTCATTAGTGCAGCCCTGCGCTCTGTCAAGGGGTGAAGCCGCTTCGGAGGCCCAGTGACGCCAATGTCACGTCCCCCCGTACTTAGAGGTAGGGTCGGGGTTGGTCGGGGACATCCCAAACAGCCCGCCGGCGGACAGTCCGGCACACCAACGAGGAGATCGGTTCGTGACGATCCGCGTAGGCATCAACGGCTTTGGCCGTATCGGTCGTAACTACTTCCGCGCGCTCCTGGAGCAGGGTGCGGACATTCAGGTAGTCGGTGTCAACGACCTGACCGACAACGCCACCCTGGTGCACCTGCTGAAGTACGACAGCATCCTCGGTCGCCTCAAGCAGGACGTCAGCCACACCGACGACACGATCACTGTCGGCGACATGACCTTCAAGACGATGGCCGAGCGCGACCCGGCGAACCTGCCCTGGGGCGAGCTCGGCGCCGACATCGTCATCGAGTCCACGGGCATCTTCACCAAGCGCGAGGACGCCGCCAAGCACCTCGCCGCCGGTGCGAAGAAGGTCCTCATCTCGGCTCCGGCCAAGAACGAGGACATCACCATCGTGATGGGCGTCAACCAGGACAAGTACGACGCGGCCAACCACGACGTCATCTCCAACGCCTCCTGCACCACCAACTGCGTGGCGCCGATGGCCAAGGTCCTCGACGAGACCTTCGGCATCGTCAAGGGCATGATGACGACGGTCCACGCGTACACCAACGACCAGCGCATCCTGGACTTCCCGCACTCCGACCTGCGTCGCGCCCGCGCCGCCGCGGAGAACATCATCCCGACCTCGACGGGTGCCGCCAAGGCCACCGCCCTGGTCCTCCCGCAGCTGAAGGGCAAGCTGGACGGCATCGCCATGCGCGTCCCGGTCCCGACCGGCTCGGTCACCGACCTCGTCCTGGAGCTCGACCGCGAGACCACCAAGGAAGAGATCAACGCCGCCTTCCAGAAGGCCGCAGAGGGCCAGCTCAAGGGCATCCTCGAGTACACCGAGGACCCGATCGTCTCCTCGGACATCGTCAACTGGCCGGCCTCCTGCACCTTCGACTCGCAGCTGACGATGGTCCAGGGCAAGCAGGTCAAGGTCGTCGGCTGGTACGACAACGAGTGGGGCTACTCCAACCGCCTGGTGGACCTGACCGTCTTCGTCGGCGGCCAGCTCTGATCTCTCTGCCCGCTGGTCGTACGATCACAGGCATCGGGATGTAGGGGACGGGGCTCGTACGACGCGATGGCGCGTCGTACGAGCCCCGTCTCATGAATGACCCCTTACGGAAGTACCGGAGTCACCGCATGAAGACGATCGACGAACTCATCCAGGACGGCGTCGAGGGCAAGCGGATCTTCGTCCGCGCCGACCTCAACGTGCCGCTCGCCGGCACCTCCATCACGGACGACGGCCGCATCCGCGCCGTCGCCCCGACGATTGCCAAGCTCGCCGCCGCGGGCGCCAAGGTGATCGTCGCCTCCCACCTGGGCCGTCCCAAGGGCGCCCCGGACCCCCAGTTCTCCCTCGCCCCCGCCGCCGTGCGGCTCGGCGAGATCCTGGGCAAGCAGGTCTCGTTCGCCACCGACACGGTCGGCGACAGCGCGAAGGCCACCGTCGCCGCACTGGCGAACGGCGAGGTCACGCTGCTGGAGAACCTCCGCTTCAACGCGGGCGAGACCAGCAAGGACGACGCGGAGCGCGGCGCTTTCGCCGACGCCCTCGCGTCCCTGGCCGACCTGTACGTGGGCGACGGCTTCGGCGCCGTGCACCGCAAGCACGCCTCGGTCTTCGACCTCCCGGCGCGCCTGCCGCACGCCGCCGGCGACCTGATCGCCACCGAGGTCGGCGTCCTGAAGAAGCTCACCGAGGACGTCGCGCGCCCCTACGTGGTGGTGCTCGGCGGCGCCAAGGTCTCCGACAAGCTGGGCGTCATCGACAACCTGCTGGAGAAGGCCGACCGCATCCTCATCGGCGGCGGCATGTCGTACACCTTCCTCAAGGCCAAGGGCCACGAGGTCGGCATCTCGCTGCTGCAGGAGGACCAGATCCCGGTCTGCCTGGAGTACCTGGCCCGTGCCGAGAAGCGCGGCGTGGAGTTCGTCCTCCCCGTCGACGTCCTGGTCTCGGCCGACTTCCCGGACCTGAAGACCAAGGCCCCGGCCAACCCGGAGCTCGTCGCCTCGGACGCCATCCCGGCGGACAAGGAGGGCCTGGACATCGGCCCGAAGACGCGCGAGCTCTACGCCTCGAAGCTCGCCGACGCCGGCACCGTCTTCTGGAACGGCCCGATGGGCGTCTTCGAGCACCCCGACTACGCCAACGGCACCAAGGCCGTTGCCCAGGCCCTGCTGGACTGCGACGGCTTCACCGTCGTGGGCGGTGGCGACTCGGCCGCGGCCGTGCGCACCCTGGGCTTCGACGAGAATGCTTTCGGCCACATTTCGACCGGCGGCGGCGCCAGCCTCGAGTACCTCGAGGGCAAGACGCTCCCCGGCCTCGCCGCACTGGAGGACTGAACCACTGTGAGTGCACGTACCCCGCTGATGGCGGGCAACTGGAAGATGAACCTCAACCACCTCGAGGCCATCGCGCACGTCCAGAAGCTCGCCTTCGCGCTCGCCGACAAGGACTACGAGGGCACCGAGGTCGCCGTCCTGACGCCCTTCACCGACCTCCGCTCGGTGCAGACGCTGGTCGACGGCGACAAGCTGAAGATCAAGTACGGCGCCCAGGACGTCTCGGCGTTCGACTCCGGCGCGTACACCGGCGAGATCTCCGGCGCCATGCTCGCCAAGCTCAAGTGCACCTACGTGGCGATCGGGCACTCCGAGCGCCGCCAGTACCACGGCGAGACCGACGAGATCTGCAACGCCAAGGTCAAGGCCGCCTACCGGCACGGGCTCACCCCGATCCTGTGTGTCGGCGAGGGCCTGGACGTCCGCAAGGCCGGCGGCCAGGTCGCGCACAGCCTCGCGCAGCTCGACGGCGCCCTGAAGGACGTCCCGGCCGAGCAGGCGGAGAGCATCGTCGTCGCCTACGAGCCCGTGTGGGCCATCGGCACCGGCGAGGTCGCCACGCCCGAGGACGCCCAGGAGGTCTGCGGTGCCATCCGCGGCCGCCTCGCCGAGCTCTACGGCCGTGAGGTCGCCGACAAGATCCGCATCCAGTACGGCGGCTCCGTCAAGTCCGGCAACATCGCCGCGATCATGGCGCAGCCCGACGTCGACGGCGCGCTGATCGGCGGCGCCGCGCTGGACGTGGACGACTTCGTCAAGATCGTTCGCTTCCGCGACCAGTAGGAGCGCTATGACGAGGACTGCTCCTCGTCGTACCCTGTCGGGGCCGGGACCGGCGTTTTCACGCCGCCCCGGCCCTCACCATCGACGTCCGAGAGAGTTGGTCCAGCCGTGGTCATGGGGTTCTCGATCGCCCTCATCATCTTCAGCGTGCTGATGATGATGCTGGTGCTCATGCACAAGGGGAAGGGCGGCGGCCTGTCCGATATGTTCGGCGGCGGCATGCAGTCCTCCGTCGGCGGGTCCTCCGTCGCCGAGCGGAACCTCGACCGCATCACCGTGGTCATCGGTCTGCTCTGGTTCGCGTGCATCGTCGCGCTCGGCCTGCTGATGAAGCTCGATAGCTGACGTACCGTCGTGAACGCGGCCTATCATTGGGTCGCGTCCTCACGGCCGGGCTGTAACTCCTGCCACTGGACGCGCGTTGGGCCTTACGTAGACTGGGGCGCCCGCAGCGGAACCATCGGTTCAGATGATCCGCAGCACCATTACGCAGGGAGTTACGACCGTGGCAAGTGGCAACGCGATCCGGGGAAGCCGGGTCGGAGCGGGGCCGATGGGTGAGGCCGAGCGGGGCGAGTCCGCGCCGCGCCTCCGCATCTCCTTCTGGTGCTCTAACGGGCACGAGACGCAGCCGAGCTTCGCCAGCGACGCACAGGTACCGGACACCTGGGACTGCCCGCGCTGCGGCTTCCCGGCCGGCCAGGACCGGGACAATCCGCCGGACCCGCCGCGCACCGAGCCGTACAAGACGCATCTCGCGTACGTGCGGGAACGGCGCAGCGACGCCGACGGCGAAGCCATCCTCGCGGAGGCGCTCGCCAAGCTCCGCGGAGAGATCTGACACGCGGCGACATCTCAAGGAAGCGGCACCCCTCGTGGGTGCCGTTTCGTCTTGCGCTCGAACCGACCGCAGATCAATTAGGTTGGAGGGCGGCGGGGCAGTTACGAGAATGAATGGGCTGATGTCCGAGATGAACGCAGAGGACCGCACCAGGCTGGACCGGACCCCGGAGTGGAACGCTCTGGCCAAGCACCGGGACGAACTGGGGGAGGTGCAGCTGCGCAAGCTCTTCGCGGACGATCCGCGCCGCGCCGAGAAGTACGCGCTCACCGTCGGCGACCTCCATCTGGACTACTCCAAGCACCTCGTCACGGACGAGACCCTGCGCCTGCTGCGCGAGCTGGCGGCCGCCGCGGACGTGGCCGGGCTGCGCGACGCCATGTTCCGCGGCGAGAAGATCAACACCACCGAGGGCCGCGCCGTGCTGCACACCGCGCTGCGCGCCCCGGAGTCCGCCGTCGTCAAGGTCGACGGCGAGAACGTGGTCCCGGCGGTCCACGCCGTGCTGCGCAAGATGCAGATCTTCACCGACCGCGTGCGCAGCGGCGACTGGAAGGGCCACACCGGAAAGCCCGTCAAGAACGTCGTCAACATCGGCATCGGCGGCTCCGACCTCGGTCCGGCGATGGCCTACGAGGCGCTGCGCGCCTACACCGCCCGCGACCTGACGTTCCGTTTCGTCTCCAACGTGGACGGCGCGGACCTGCACGAGGCCGTGCGCGACCTGGACGCCGCCGAGACGCTCTTCATCGTCGCCTCCAAGACGTTCACGACGGTCGAGACCATCACCAACGCCACCTCCGCGCGCAACTGGCTCCTGGACCGGCTCGGCGCCGGCGAGGAGGCCGTCGCCAAGCACTTCGTGGCCCTGTCGACCAACGAGGAGAAGGTCTCCGAGTTCGGCATCGACACGGCCAACATGTTCGAGTTCTGGGACTGGGTCGGCGGCCGCTACTCCTACGACTCGGCCATCGGGCTCTCCCTGATGCTCGCCGTCGGCCCGGACCACTTCCGCGAGATGCTCGCCGGCTTCCACCTCGTCGACGAGCACTTCCGCACCGCCCCGCCGGAGGAGAACGCCCCGCTGCTCCTCGGCCTCCTCGGCATCTGGTACGGCAACTTCCACGACGCGCAGTCGCACGCCGTGCTGCCCTACAGCCACTACCTGTCGAAGTTCGCGGCCTACCTGCAGCAGCTGGACATGGAGTCCAACGGCAAGTCCGTCGACCGCGAGGGACGGCCCGTCAACTGGCAGACCGGGCCCGTCGTGTGGGGCACGCCTGGCACCAACGGCCAGCACGCGTATTACCAGTTGATCCACCAGGGCACGAAGCTGATCCCCGCGGACCTCATCGGCTTCGCCAAGCCCGTGGACGACCTGGAGCCGGGGCTGGTGGCCCAGCACGACCTGCTGATGGCGAACCTGTTCGCCCAGGGGCAGGCGCTGGCCTTCGGCAAGACGCCGGAAGAGGTCGCGGCGGAGGGCGTGCCGGCCGAGCTCGTCGCGCACAAGACCTTCCGGGGCAACCGCCCCACCACCACGATCCTCGCGGGCGAGCTGACGCCGTCCGTGCTCGGTCAGCTCATCGCGCTGTACGAGCACAAGGTCTTTGTCCAGGGCGCGATCTGGAACATCGACTCCTTCGACCAGTGGGGCGTCGAGCTCGGCAAGGTCCTCGCGAAGCGGGTGGAGCCGGCGCTCACGGAGGGCGCGGAGGTCGCGGGGCTGGACGCGTCCACGTCCGCGCTGGTCGCGCGCTACCGGGAGCTGCGGGGCCGCTGAGCCTCCGGCTGAGGCGGGCCCGGCACCGCCGGGCACGTCGGCTCGTGGCCGCGCGCCGTTGCGGCGGGAGGAGGGCCCCGGCCTCGTCCTTTCGCCGTTTCCTGGGGGCAAGCCCCCAGCCCCCCGCAGGGGTTTCGGGAAGGGGCGGGTCAGGGGAATCCCCTCCGCAGCGGCGCGCAACCACCGCGGTGGTGTCCGGCGGTGCCAGGACAACGGCCCGGCCCCCGAGAACGGGAGCCGGGCCGTGGTGTGCGTACTGTCAGGGCGAAGCCGGGGGGTACAGCCCCCGGGGCAGCCGTGATGCCGCCGCCGCGTCGAGCAGCCACAGCGTGCGGCTGCGCCCGTACGCCCCGGCGGCCGGTGCCTGGATCTCACCCGCACCACTGAGCGCGAGTGCAACGGCGTTCGCCTTGTCCTCGCCCGCGGCGAGGAGCCAGACCTCGCGGGCCGCCCGGATCGCCGGCAGCGTCAGGGAGACGCGGGTCGGCGGCGGCTTCGGCGCGCCGTGGACGCCCACGACCGTGCGCTCGGTCTCCCGGACGCCCGGGAGCTCCGGGAAGAGCGAGGCGACGTGCGTGTCCGGGCCGACGCCCAGCAGGAGGACGTCGAAGGACGGCACGGGACCGTGGTCCTCCGGGCGCGCGGCCGCGGCCAGCTCCGTCGCGTACGCCTCGGCCGCCGCGTCCGCGTCGTCGTGCTTCCCGTCCGCCGCGGGCATGTAGTGCACCCGCGCCGGGTCGAGGTCCACGGCGTCCAGCAGGGCCTCGCGGGCCTGCGTGGCGTTGCGCTCGGGGTCGCCCTCGGGGAGGAAGCGCTCGTCCCCCCACCACAGGTCGAGCCGGGACCAGTCGACCGCGTCCCGGGCGGGCGCGGCGGAGAGGGCCGCGAGCAGCCCGTTGCCGTTGCGCCCGCCGGTGAGGACGACGGAGGCCGAGCCGCGGGCGGACTGGGCGTCCACGATCTTCGTGATCAGCCGGGCCGCCGCGGCGCGGGCCATCAGCTCCTTGTCCCGGTGGACGACGATCTGCGGGGTGCTCACTTGCCGGCCGCCTTCTTGCCGCCGGCCTTCTTGGCGGCGGCCGGAGCGGACTTCTCCCCGGCCTCCGGCGCCTCGGCGGCGGCCGGAGCCTCGGCGGCCCCGGCGGCCGGGGCCTCGGCGGCCGGGGCCTTTGCGGCCGGCGCCGCGACCGGTGCGTCGTTCAGCCGGTCCACGCCGTACTTCAGCGCCGCCTCGTAGATGTCGTCCGGGTCGAGGCGCCGCAGCTCCTCCGCGAGGAGCTCCGCCGTCTCGCGCCGCTGGAGTGCGACGGCGCGGTCGGGCTGGCCGGGCATGGAGAGCGTGGCCAGGGAGCCGTCCGGGCGGTCCAGGACGACGGGGCCGTTCTTGGTCTCCAGGCGGACGGCGGTGAGGCCGGGGCCGTCGGAGACGGTGCGCCGCACCGGGACGCCGAGGCGGTCGGCGAGCCACAGGGCGAGGAGCTCGGCGCTGGGGTTGTAGCCCTCGCCCTCGACCTCCGCGGAGACGACGTCGGCGTGCTGCTGGTCCAGGGCGGCCGCGAGCATGGAGCGCCACGGCGTGATCCTGGCCCAGGCGAGGTCGGTGTCGCCGGGCGTGTAGTGCGCCGAGCGGGCCGCGATCTCCTTGACCGGGTCCTCGGCGGCGTACGCGTCGGTGACGCGGCGCTGGCCGAGCGCGCCGAGGGGGTCCTTGTCGGGGTCGACCGGGGAGCCGACCGGCCACCAGACCACCACGGGGGCGTCGGGCAGCAGCAGCGGCAGGACGACCGACTGGGCGTGGTCTATCACCTCGCCGTACAGCCGCAGCACGACGGTCTCGCCGGTGCCCGCGGAGGTGCCGACCCGGACCTCGGCGTCGAGGCGGGCCTTGGCGCGGTCGCGCGGGGAGCGGCTGACGCGCTTGATGACGACGAGCTTGCGCGAGGGGTGCTCGCGGGACGCCTCGTTGGCGGCCTTGAGCGCGTCGTAGGCGTGCTCCTCGTCGGTGACGATGACCAGGGTGAGGACCATGCCGATGGCGGGGGTGCCGATGGCGCGGCGGCCCTGGACCAGCGCGTTGTTGATCTTGCTGGAGGTGGTGTCCGTAAGGTCGATCTTCATGGCCGGCGCCAGCTCCGTCCGTCTCGTGCGAGCATCTCGTCCGCCTCGACCGGTCCCCAGGTGCCGGCCGGGTAGGACGCGGGCTTGCCGTTGCTCTCCCAGTACTGCTCGATCGGGTCGAGGATCTGCCAGGAGAGCTCGACCTCCTTCAGGCGCGGGAAGAGGTTGGCGTCGCCCAGCAGCACATCGAGGATGAGCCGCTCGTAGGCCTCGGGGCTGGACTCGGTGAAGGACTCGCCGTAGGCGAAGTCCATCGAGACGTCCCGGACCTCCATCTGGGTGCCGGGCACCTTGGAGCCGAACCGCATGGTGACGCCCTCGTCCGGCTGCACCCGGATGACCAGGGCGTTCTGCCCCAGCTCCTCGGTCGCGGTGTGGTCGAAGGGGGAGTGCGGGGCGCGCTGGAAGACGACCGCGATCTCGGTGACGCGGCGGCCCAGGCGCTTGCCGGTGCGCAGGTAGAAGGGGACGCCCGCCCAGCGGCGGTTGTCGATCTCCAGCTTGATCGCGGCGTAGGTGTCGGTCTTGGAGCCCGGGTCGATGCCCTCTTCCTCCAGGTAGCCGACGACCTCCTCGCCGCCCTGCCAGCCGTGCGCGTACTGGCCGCGGACGGTCTCCTTGCCGAGGTCCTTGGGCAGCCGCACGGCGCCCAGCACCTTGGTCTTCTCGGCGACCAGCGCGTCCGCGTCGAAGGATGCGGGCTCCTCCATGGCGGTCAGCGCGAGCAGCTGGAGCAGGTGGTTCTGGATGACGTCACGGGCGGCGCCGATGCCGTCGTAGTAGCCGGCGCGGCCGCCGATGCCGATGTCCTCGGCCATGGTGATCTGCACGTGGTCGACGTAGGACCGGTTCCAGATCGGCTCGAAGAGGGTGTTGGCGAAGCGGAGCGCCAGGATGTTCTGGACGGTCTCCTTGCCCAGGTAGTGGTCGATCCGGAAGACCTCTTCGGTCGGGAAGACCTCGTGGACGACCTTGTTGAGCTCCTGGGCGCTGGCCAGGTCGTGGCCGAAGGGCTTTTCGATGACGGCGCGCCGCCAGGAGCCCTCCTTCTGGTCGGCCAGCCCGTGCTTCTTCAGCTGCTGGACGACCTTGGGGAACCACTTGGGCGGCACCGAGAGGTAGAACGCGAAGTTGCCGCCGGTGCCCTGCTGCTTGTCGAGCTCCTGGATGGTGCTCTTGAGCGTCTCGAACGCGGCGTCGTCGTCGAAGTCGCCCTGCACGAAGCGGCAGCCCTGCACCAGCTGCTGCCAGACCTCCTCGCGGAAGGGCGTGCGGGAGTGCTCCTTGACCGCGTCGTGGACGATCTGGGCGAAGTCCTCGTTCTCCCAGTCGCGGCGCGCGAAGCCGATGAGCGAGAAGCCCGGCGGCAGCAGCCCGCGGTTGGCGAGGTCGTAGACCGCCGGCATCAGCTTTTTCCTGGACAAATCGCCCGTGACGCCAAAGATGACCAGGCCCGACGGCCCCGCGATACGCGGGAGCCGTCGGTCCAGAGCGTCACGCAGCGGATTGCTGCTTGTGCTCAATTCACGCCTCCGGGGCGAGGCGCTTGAGCTCCGCCTCGGTGGACTTCAGCAGGTCGTTCCAGGACTGCTCGAACTTGTCGACGCCCTCGTCCTCCAGGAGCTGCACGACGTCGTCGTACGAGATCCCGACCTTGGCGATCGCGTCGAGCTCGGCCTTGGCCTGCTCGTACGTGCCGCGCACCGTGTCACCGGTGATCTGCCCGTGGTCGGCCGTGGCCTCCAGGGTGGCCTCCGGCATGGTGTTGACCGTGTTCGGGGCGACCAGGTCGTCCACGTACAGCGTGTCCTTGTAGGCCGGGTCCTTGACGCCGGTCGAGGCCCACAGCGCACGCTGCTTGTTGGCGCCGGCCTTCTCCAGGGCGGCCCAGCGGTCCGAGGAGAAGACCTCCTCGTACGCCTGGTAGGCCAGGCGGGCGTTGGCGAGGGCGGCCTTGCCGCGCAGCGCCTTGGCCTCGTCGGTGCCCAGGGCGTCCAGGCGCTTGTCGATCTCGGTGTCCACGCGGGACACGAAGAAGGACGCGACCGAGTGGATCAGGGACAGGTCCAGGCCCGCGGCCTTGGCCTGCTCCAGACCGGTCAGGTAGGCGTCCATGACCGCGCGGTAGCGCTCGAGGGAGAAGATCAGCGTGACGTTGACGCTGATGCCCTTGCCGATCACGTCGGCGATGGCCGGCAGGCCCGCCTTGGTGGCCGGGATCTTGATCAGCGTGTTGGGGCGGTCCACCAGCCACGCCAGCTGCTTGGCCTCGGCGACGGTGGCGGCGGTGTTGTGCGCGAGGCGCGGGTCGACCTCGATGGAGACCCGGCCGTCCTGGCCGTCCGTCGCGTCGAAGACCGGGCGCAGGATGTCGGCGGCGTCGCGGACGTCCGCCGTGGTGATCATGCGGATGGCCTCGTCCACGGTGACCTTGCGGGCCGCGAGGTCGGCGAGCTGCGCCTCGTAGCCGTCGCCGCCCGAGATCGCCTTCTGGAAGATCGACGGGTTGGTCGTGACGCCCACGACGTGGCTCTGGTCGATCAGCTCGGCGAGGTTGCCGGACGTGATGCGCTTGCGGGACAGGTCGTCCAGCCAGATCGCGACGCCTTCGTCGGAGAGGCGCTTGAGTGCGTCTGTCATGGGTTCTGCATCTCCTACTTGCTCGTAAAGGGGCGTCAGCGGCGGTTGGCGTCGGCGTGCTCGATCGACTCGCGCGCGGCCGCGACGACGGCCTCGGTGGTCAGACCGAACTCGCGGTAGAGCACCTTGTAGTCGGCGGAGGCGCCGAAGTGCTCCAGCGACACGATGCGGCCGGCCTCGCCGACGTAGCGGTGCCAGGTCAGGCCGATGCCGGCCTCGACTGCCACGCGGGCCTTGACGTCCGGCAGCAGCACGCCGTCCCGGTACGCCTGGTCCTGCTCCTCGAACCACTCGACGGACGGCATGGAGACCACGCGGGTCGGGATGCCCTCGGCCTGGAGCTGATCGCGGGCCTCGACGGCCAGCTGGACCTCGGAGCCGGTGCCGATCAGGATCACCTGCGGACGGCCGCCCTCGGCCTCGAACAGGACGTAGCCGCCCTTGGCCGCGCCCTCGTTCGCCTCGTACGTCGGGACGTTCTGGCGGGTGAGGGCCAGACCGTGCGGCGCGGGCTTGACGGTGTGGCGCTTGGTGATCTCGCGCCAGGCGATCGCCGTCTCGTTGGCGTCGGCCGGGCGGACCATGTTCAGGCCCGGGATGGCGCGCAGGGCGGCCATGTGCTCGACCGGCTGGTGGGTCGGGCCGTCCTCGCCGAGGCCGATGGAGTCGTGCGTCCACACGTAGGTGACCGGCAGCTTCATCAGGGCGGCGAGACGCACGGCCGGGCGCATGTAGTCGGAGAACACCAGGAAGGTGCCGCCGTAGACGCGGGTATTGCCGTGCAGCGCGATGCCGTTCATGGTCGAGCCCATGGCGTGCTCGCGGATGCCGAAGTGGATCGTGCGGCCGTAGGGGTTCGCCTCCGGCAGCGGGTTGCCCTTCGGCAGGAAGGACGACGACGGGTCGATCGTGGTGTTGTTCGAGCCGGCGAGGTCGGCGGAGCCGCCCCACAGCTCGGGGATCACGCCGCCCAGCGCCTTGAGGACCTCGCCCGACGCCTTACGGGTCGCGACGTCCTTGCCGGCCGGGAAGACCGGGAGGGCCTTCTCCCAGCCGTCGGGCAGCTCGCCCGAGGCGATGCGGTCGAACTCCGCGGCGCGCTCCGGGTTGGCCTCGCGCCACTCCTGGATGCGCTTGTCCCACGTGGCGTGGGCCTCGCGGCCGCGGTCGACGACCTTGCGGACGTGGCTGAAGACGTCGTCCTCGACCTGGAAGTCCTGCTCGGGGTCGAAGCCCATGACGCGCTTGGTCGCGGCGACCTCCTCGGCGCCCAGCGCCGAGCCGTGCGAGGCCTCGGTGTTCTGGGCGTTCGGGGCCGGCCAGGCGATGATCGTGCGCGCGGCGATGAGCGAGGGGCGCCCGGTCTCCTCCTGCGCGGCCTTCAGCGCCGCGTGCAGGGCGTGGACGTCGAAGTCGCCGTTGGCGGCCTGCTCGATGCGCTGGACGTGCCAGCCGTAGGCCTCGTAGCGCTTGAGGACGTCCTCGGAGAAGGCGGTCTCGGTGTCGCCCTCGATCGAGATGTGGTTGTCGTCGTAGAGCGCGACGATGTTGCCGAGCTTCTGGTGGCCGGCGAGCGAGGAGGCCTCCGCGGAGATGCCCTCCTCCAGGTCGCCGTCGGAGACGATCGCCCAGACGGTGTGGTCGAACGGGGAGGTCCCCTCGGGGGCCTCCGGGTCGAACAGGCCGCGCTCGTAGCGGGCGGCCATGGCCATGCCCACGGCGTTGGCGATGCCCTGGCCCAGCGGGCCGGTCGTCGTCTCGACGCCACGGGTGTGACCGTGCTCCGGGTGGCCGGGGGTCTTGCTGTCCCAGGTGCGGAAGGACTTCAGGTCCGACAGCTCCAGGCCGTAGCCCGCCATGAACAGCTGGACGTACAGCGTCAGGCTGGTGTGGCCGGGGGAGAGGACGAACCGGTCGCGGCCGGTCCAGTCGGCGTCACTGGGGTCGTGGCGCATCATCTTCTGGAACAGCAGATAGGCGGCGGGGGCCAGGCTCATGGCCGTGCCCGGATGGCCGTTGCCGACCTTCTGCACGGAGTCCATGGCCAGGACGCGGGCGGTATCGACGGCCCGCTGGTCCAGTTCGGTCCATTCGAGGTCTGTGGTGGTCGGCTTGGTGCTCACCCTTGGATCAGGGCTCCTCTCCACATGGTCTTATCTGCCGGGGGCGGTATGTTCCGCCACGACGCGGCGTGGTCGAGCCTACCCCTGCGGGGACGTGCATCTTTTCGACGTACAGTCGGCTGCCCGCTTACGGGCAGCCGAATCGCGGCGGCAGGGATTCCCGCCGCGGGTGCGGCGCCCTGTTCACAGCCTGCCGGGCGGGGCGGCCGCCCGCCTCCCGAACGCGACCGTTCCGTCATGTCCGGGGGCTCCGCGGTCGCGTCCGGGTGGTGCGGGGGCGCCTTCTTGATCCCTTCGGTGCGCCCTCAACACGACCCACCCCGGCGGAGGCCGCGCCATGCCCTGCGTCTAAAGTGGCGTGGTACGCGCAAGTCTTTACCGGGCTTTCCGTCCCGGATGTGCTTGCTGGCCTTATCTCTGTCAGGGGTGTGCGTGACGGCCGTCGAATCCCGTCCTGCGGGGGTGCTCACCGAGAGCCCCGGTCACCGGCCGTTCGGGGCCCGTGCCAAGGCGTTCGTGGCGCTGACCAAGCCGCGTGTCATCGAGCTGCTGCTGATGACGACCGTGCCGGTGATGTTCCTCGCGGCCGAGGGCGTGCCCGACCTGTGGCTGGTCCTGGCCACCTGCATCGGCGGCTACCTGTCCGCGGGCGGCGCCGGTGCGTTCAACATGTGGTACGACCGCGACATCGACGCCCTGATGGACCGCACGTCGCAGCGCCCGGTGGTGACCGGCATGGTCTCGCCGCGCGAGTGCCTGGTCTTCGCCACCGCGCTGACCGTGGGCTCGACCCTGTGGTTCTGGCTCCTGGTCAACCCGCTGTCGGCGATGCTCTCCCTGGGCGCCAACGCCTTCTACGTCGTCGTCTACACGATGATCCTCAAGCGCCGTACCGCGCAGAACATCGTCTGGGGCGGCATCGCGGGCTGCATGCCGGTCATCATCGGCTGGTCGGCCGTGACGAACTCCGTCTCCTGGGCCGCACTCGTCCTCTTCCTGGTCATCTTCTTCTGGACGCCGCCGCACTACTGGCCGCTGTCGATGAAGGTCAAGGACGACTACGAGCGCGTCGGCGTGCCGATGCTCCCCGTCATCGCGGGCAACAAGGCGGTCGCCAAGCAGATCGTCGTCTACAGCTGGGTGATGGTCGCCGTCTCGCTCGCGCTGCAGCCGCTCGGCTACACCGGCTGGTTCTACACGGTGGTGGCGGCCGCGCTCGGCGGGTTCTGGCTGAAGGAGGCCCACGCCCTGCAGGCCCGGGCCAAGGCCGGCATCACGGGCGCGAAGCTCAAGGAGATGCGGCTGTTCCACTGGTCCATCACCTATGTGTCGCTGCTGTTCGTGGCGGTGGCCGTGGATCCCTTCCTGCGCTGATGCTTCTTCCTGCGCCGGTCCCTTCCTTCGTTAATTACCGCTCGGTAGCATCTGTGTATGGCAGATGACACCACCCCGCAGGACGGCCCGGCCGAGAAGCCCGCGCCCTCCGACGCCCGGGCGGACCGCAAGGCCGCCCGGCTCGAACGCCGGCTCGCTCAGCAGATCAGGGATTTCGCCAAGAGCCACGGCGGCTCCGCCGAGGGCCAGCTGGCCCACATCGCCCGTGGCACCGCCCGCATCGCCCTGGTGGGCGCCAACGGCGAGTGGGGCAACCTCGTCGCCCCGTCCATGGACGTCGCCCGCAAGGCCGCCGAGAAGGCCGGGCTCACCCTCCACGACGACTTCGACGGCGAGCTCGCCGCCAAGGTCCGCACCGGCCCGTACGAGTGGTCGCGCATGGCCGGCATCCAGCTCGGCGGCCCGGCCAACCCCGCCGATAACTGACGGGCCCCTCGGCCGTTAGACCCGCGGGGAGCGGCCGCACACGCGCCGCTCGGGGGGTACGGCACGAGGGGGGCGGATGGACGGCTTGCCGCTGCTCGTCGACCAGCACAGCCACGGCGCGGTCCACACGGAGCTGGGGCTCGGCG
>NZ_JBAMDC010000739.1:0-1363 GCF_036961605.1 Streptomyces sp. KLMMK | reverse complement strand
CCCCCACCGCCGCGAGGTAGGCGTCGGCCCGGTCCGCGTCCATGAACCAGTCCTGGAATCCGGCCGGGTCCGCGTAGCCGTTGATATAGCGGTGCGCGACCTCGGGGTGGTGCGCCGCCGCGGACATGACGCGCTGCACGTGCTCCGGCGGGGGCCCCAGCAGCAGGTTGTTGAAGGCCGTCACGTGGCGGGCGTGCTCCCAGTGCGCGGCGAACGTGCGCAGCATCCACGTGCGGTCGAAGGGCCGTTCGCCGTGGCCGGTGATCTCCCGCAGGTACCGGTCGGCGCAGCGGGCCGCGCTGTTGGCGCCCTGTCCGCCGATCGGGTCGTTGAGGACGACGGCGTCCGCCATGCCCAGGACGTACGCGTCCGGCGCGACCCGGGCGACGGGGTGGCGCACGACGGGGGTCACGGCGCCGGTGAGTGCGGCGCCGCCGTCGGTCGGCTCCATGCCCCGGCACAGCTCGTACTCGCGGGGGAGCCGGCCGCGCAGCAGCTCCAGGGAGCGCTCCACGCAGGCGCCCGGCCCCGGCCGGTCGCCCCAGACGTCGAGCGGCCCGCCCGGCACCGCCTCCCACAGCAGCATCTCGCAGGGCCCGTCGAGCGTGAGGCCGTGCAGCACGTAGAACTCCCCGGCGCCGTCCACGGGGTTGATCCGCCCGTGCGGCCCGCCGGTGCCGTCCGGCCCGTGCGTGCCGCGCACGTAGCAGGCGGCCAGCGTCCGCTGCGGGCGGTCGTAGGGGCTGTGCCGTCCGTCGCGCGCGAAGATCTCCGCGAGGGGGCCGCGGCCGGTGGCGACGACCGTCAGGTCGTGGGCGGCGGCGATCCCCGGCAGGTCGTCCGGGCCGACCGTGCCGTACACGGCGCGCCCGCCGCGCTCCTCGAACAGCTCCAGCCAGCCCGCCGTCTTCACCCGCTGGTCGACGGCTTGTGCGGGCGCATCGAGGGGGACGGAGATCCCGCCCGCGGGAGCGTACGGCCCCTCGGTGACGGCCATCCGGATGGCCGTCATCCGGGGTGTCCGCGCCTCCCACCGGTTCAGCCCGGCGGCGCGCTCCAGGGCGAGGGCGGGCTCGAACATCACCGGGGTGGAGAGGATGCGCCCGGCCCGCACCTCCGCGGGCCTGCGGGCGGCGTACAGCGTGACCTCGTAGGCCTCCGCGGCCTCTTCCGGCGGCTTCTCCGGCCGCAGCCCCAGGGCCAGCTGCAGCCCCGCCTGACCCGCTCCGACCACCGCGATCCTGCGCATCGCCGCCTCCGCGGGCCCGGAGGTCGCCTGCCGTGTGGTCCCGGTGCCGGGCCCCCACCCGTTGTAGCGGGAGGCGACGCGTGCTGTACAGATGGCGTACGAATGCCGCACTTC
>NZ_JBAMDC010000738.1:0-1368 GCF_036961605.1 Streptomyces sp. KLMMK | reverse complement strand
CGGCGGGCAGCGGCGTGCCGTCGGGCTGCCAGGTGCCGGCCCAGAGGTTGAGGACCCGGTCGTCGTCGCGGAAGGCCTCGGGGGCGGCGGCCAGGCAGCGCCGCCAGGCTCCGGCCCATGCGGTGCCGGGCTTGAGCGCCAGTACGGGCGGGGCCCCGTGCGAGGGAGGGATCTCGCCTAAGGGAGAGGTGCGGTCGGATGCCATCGCTGATCTCCGCTCTCGGTACGGGAGGGGCGGGAACGTCGGCGGTCCACCACCGGACGGCAGCCATGCAGTCCGCTACCGGACGGTAGTCATACGGAACGGTAGCCATGCGGCGGACCGCGGGAGGTGCCCCGGCCCCCGATGAGGCCCACGTCACGCCCCGCCACGGCCCGGGCCACAATGGAGCGTCCAGCAACCCCAACCACCTCCGGGACTGATCGCTCATGGGACGGGTCACCGAACGCCGCCGCGTCATCCGCATCCGGGACGGGGCGGTCACCGCCCGCCCGGACACGCTCGTGGCCGAGGAGCCCCTGGAGATCCGGCTGAACGGCAAGCCGCTGGCCATCACCATGCGCACGCCGGGCGACGACTTCGCGCTCGCGGCCGGCTTCCTGGTGAGCGAGGGCGTGCTGGGCCGCTCCGACGAGCTCGCCAGCATCGTCTACTGCGCGGGCGCCACGAAGGAGCTGCCGGTAGTCACGCTGGGGGCACCCCCTGCGGTAGCTGGGGGAGGTTCCAACACGTACAACGTCGTCGACGTGCGTCTCGCGCCCGGCGTGCCCGTCCCGGACGTCACCCTGGAGCGCAACGTCTACACGACGTCCTCGTGCGGCCTGTGCGGGAAGGCGAGCCTGGATGCCGTACGGACCACGGCGCGGCACCCCGTGTCCGACGGGCCGGAGGGCCCGATGCGGCTCGAACCCGCGCTGCTGGCCTCCCTCCCCGACCGGCTGCGGGAGGCCCAGCGGGTCTTCGACCGCACGGGCGGGCTGCACGCCGCGGCGCTGTTCTCCGCGGACGGCGAACTGCTGGACGCACGCGAGGACGTGGGCCGGCACAACGCCGTCGACAAGATCGTCGGCCGCGCACTCCAGCAGGGCCTCCTGCCGCTGTCCGGGACAGTGCTGATGGTCTCCGGGCGGGCCTCGTTCGAGCTGGCGCAGAAGGCGGTGATGGCCGGGATCCCGGTGCTCGCGGCGGTCTCGGCGCCCTCGTCGCTGGCCGTGGACCTCGCGGCGGAGACGGGGCTGACGCTGGTGGGCTTCCTGCGCGGGACGTCGATGAACGTGTACGCGGGAGAGCAGCGGATCGCCCTCCGGGAGCGGGCGGCGAACGACTGACGGCGCGTCGACGGGCGGCGGGCGGCGGGCGGCGGAGCA
>NZ_JBAMDC010000737.1:0-1377 GCF_036961605.1 Streptomyces sp. KLMMK | reverse complement strand
CGGCCGGTCCCGTCGGCCCCGAAGGTCCCGTCACTCCCACGGCCACTGCCCCTCCCTGCCCCGGCCGGGCCCCCGCCGGAGAGCCGGCCGGAGACCCGGCCACACCCGGACTTCCCAATGCCCCGCTTTATACATATTCATCGGTAAAACTGTCTTTCGTGACAGTGAACGAGAGCGGAACCCTGCCCACCGCGCAGGTCGGCGTCATCGTCATCGGGTTCAACGACGCCGGCCACATCCGCGACGCCGTCCGCTCCGCACTCGCCCAGGGGCCGGCCGTCGCCGAGGTCATCGCCGTCGACGACGCCTCCACCGACGGCACCGCCGCGATCCTCGACGAGCTGGCCGACGGAGACCCGCGCCTGCGCGTCATCCACCGCGCGGCCAACAGCGGCGGCTGCGGCACCCCCCGCAACGACGGCGTACGGGCCGCCACCGCCCCGTACGTGATGTTCCTCGACAGCGACGACACCCTCCCCGAGGGCGCCGTCGACGCCCTCCTCGCCGCCGCCCTGCACCACCGCGCCCCCGTGGCGGCCGGCCTGTGCGTGCGCCGCGAACTCCCCCAGCGGCGCGACACCGGCTGGCAGCCCGCCCTCTACCGGCGGGCCGCCGTGCACAGCAGCCCCGAGGCCCGCCCGGCGCTCCTGCGCGACACCCTGTGCGTCAACAAGCTCTACGCGCGGGACTTCCTCGCCGAGCACGGCATCGCCTTCCCCGAAGGGCGCTTCCTCTACGAGGACTTCGTCTTCACGGCCCGGGTCATGGCGGCCGCGCCGCGCGTGGCGACCGTCACCGACACCGTCTACGTCTGGCACGTGCGGCGCGACGCCGCCGCGCCCTCGATGTCCCTGGACCGCGAGCGCATCGCCAACTGGCAGGCGCGCGTGGCCGCCCACCGGCGCAGCGTCGACGTCTTCCTCGACGCGGGCAGCAAGCCCCTCGCCCGCGCCGCCCGGGTGAAGTTCCTCGACCACGACCTGCGGATGTACGTGCGCGAACTGCCCCTGCGCAGCGCCGGATACCGGCACGCGTGGTGGCGCGTGACCCGCGGCTACCTCGCCGGCTACGAGGAGGCCGAGCTGAGCGCCGCCCGGCCGCCCGCCCGGTGGATCGCCCGGGTCGTGCTGGCCGCGGAGGCCCCGCGGGACCTGGGGCGGCTGGCCCAGCTCGCCGCCCGGCCCGCACGGCTGCTGCCGCCGTACGCCGAGGACGACGCCGTCCCCGTCTGGTCGGCCGACCTGCCCGGGGCCGCGCTGGACGGCGTCCTCGGGCCGGAGGCCGTGCCGCCGCACCACCTGCCGGTGACCGTGGACGCCGAACTGCGCCTCGCGGCCCGGGCCCGCGCCCGGCTGCGGCTGCGCGTCCACGACCTCT